>JAPPPC010000335.1 GCA_028817685.1 Rhodospirillaceae bacterium | reverse complement strand
CAACGCGCCCCGTTCGTTGACTTTACAGGTGATGCACCATGCGGCCGTCATGTTGACGAATACGGGATGGCCCGCCTGTTCGAGCGCCGCCAGCCGTTTGGCGCTATAGGGCTCGGCTGCCGCGACGGCTGAGGCGGGCTGCGCGGCCGGCAAGCCGTCGCCAATTCCACTCATCCAGAACAGCACGCCGGCTGCGCCAACAAGCGGCAAACCGACCACGGCGGCCCGCGCTGCGGCCCTCAGCCCACCCGGCTTTTGCAGGGGCGCAGGCGATAGCGTCCATGCCGCGAACGCGATCGCGATCAGGCCCAGTGTCGTCAAGAATGCCGCGTCTGCGCCGGCCTGCTGGCTCAACACCCAGATCAGCCAAGCCACCGTCGCATACATCGGGAACGCCAGAAGCTGTTTGAAGCGCTCCATCCATGGGCCGGGCCGCGGCATTCGATTTGCCAGAGCGGGGACGCCGGACAGTGCCAGATAAGGGAACGCCAAACCGAGGCCCAACACCGTGAACACCGCCAGGGTCAAAAGCGGCGGCAAGACCAGCGCGCCGCCAATCGCGGTCGCCATGAACGGCGCCGTGCACGGGGCGGCGACCAATGTGGCGAGCAGGCCGGTCGCGTAGGAACCCAGATGACCCGACCCGACGGACAGGTTGCCGCCCAGGCGCGACAGCCCGGTGCCGATCTCGAAAACGCCGGACAGGTTCAGCCCGACCGCCATGGCGACATAGGCCAGGGCACCGATGATCAGCGGCTCCTGCAGCTGATAGCCCCAGCCGACGGCTTCGCCGCTTGCGCGCAGGGCCAGCAGCAGCCCCGCCAGAGCGAGGAAACTGACGACGACGCCCAGCGTATAGGCCCCGCCATGGGCGAGCCGCGACCGCGCCGGTTGCGCCCGTTGATTTGCCAGCCCGACCGCCTTGACCGCGAGAACGGGGAATACGCACGGCATCAGGTTCAAGAGCAGCCCGCCGGCGAAGGCCAGGAGAAGCAAGAGCGCGAAATGCGGCACCGCCGCGCGGTCGGGCACGGCCGGTATTTCCGGCAGCGCCGCCGGACCGGTGGCAACGGGTGCGTTCTGCAACAGGAAAGAACGGCTGGGGCCGTCCTTGGGGAACAGGGTGACAATGGCCGAGAACGCATCCGGTGGCGGGACCTCGCCGCGCGCGGCGGTCAGCGACAGCCCCTCACCGTCGATCGACAGGCGTTGCGGCGCGGCCGGTGCGATCACCCCCCAGGTCAAGGGAAACAGGTAGGCACGGTCGACCGCGTCGAAATCCGTCCCCGGACCGCGTAGGGTGACGCGCAGCCGCTCGGGCCCGGCACGAACCGATGCGGGCCACAGGGAGGGCAGCGGCCGCCGCGCGCGCATCGTGGCGAACAGGGCCGCGGCATCCGAGTTGCGGACGCTCTTCGTGCCGGTTGGAATATCGAGGGCGATTTTGCCACTGACCGGAATACAGATCTTCTCGCACACCAGGATTTCGGCCTCGCCAGTGAGACGCAACGGGCGCCCCGCAGGCCATTCGGCCGGTACCGACACATCGAAGGGCAGCGCGGTGTCGCCGCTATAGCCAAAATTCACCAGCGGGCCGTAGTCGATCCGGTGCGGTGCCGGCCAGGCGGTCGGCGTAACCGTGACGCCGTCCGGCAAAGCCCAGTCGACGACCGGCGCCAGCCCGGAGTCGCCGGGGTTCTTCCAATAGGTGTGCCAGCCGGGCGCGATCGTCTGGTGCAGCATGACCGATACGGTCTCGCCGGGCGCCGTCACCGCATTCTCCGCGATCAGTTCGGCTGTCAGCTGTTCGGACACGAGCGACGCCGCGACCGCCGGAATCGCGGACACCAGATACAGAATGATGGCGCCTGTTCGTATCAAGCGTGCCATGCACATCCTCTCGATCCGCCGAGCCGCGGGCGCGCTACCGCCAATCGTCATGCGCATGCGGACTGTCCGCATAGTGCCGGCGCAGCGCATCGCGGCCGAAATCGTCCACTGGGTCGCGCCAGACCGCATGGATATGGTTGCCGCCGCGCGAATTGTCGAATTCGATCAGAATACGGGGGCCATGGACGCGGTAATAAAAGACGCCGTCTTCCGATACCGTCCCGGCCCAGGCGAACGCCGTGTCCGCCAGTCCCGCATCGATACGCTCCATATAGGGCTGACCGATCGCGTCCTGCGCCATACCGACATAGGTGGCGATCAGGTCCCGCAGCAGCTGCCGTTGCGGCGGCGTCATCGCGCGTCCGAAGATTCCAGCCGGCTGCTTCAACCCGTCGCCGCGTCCCGGCCCGGTCACGATGTTGCGCGGCGAAATGTCGAGCGTGGCGGCTTCGGCCTGATCGGGGGTGAGACTGCGCATGAGGCGGACGGCCCGCATGATCTCGTCTTGCTGGATCGTGCGGTTGATCTCGGCGTCCGCCGGCGGCGTCGCCGGGTTGGTGCCGGTGAACAGCGGCGTCGCCGCGATCTCGCCCGGCGTGCTGACAGTGATGTTGATCGCCAGATGATGCC
>JAPPPC010000365.1 GCA_028817685.1 Rhodospirillaceae bacterium | reverse complement strand
GGGCGGGGAACGACACGTTCGGGTTCGAGGTGTTTTCGGGCGCCAATACGGTGGAGTTCATCGACGGGGGCTTGGGCACGAACGAAATCGTCGGGCGGAACATCGCGAACGTGTTCGACTTCAGCGGGACGACGCTGCAAAACATCGATGCGATCGACGGGCTTGGTGGGAACGACACGATCACCGGATCCGCGGGCGATGACACCATCATCGGCGGAACCGGACATGATGTCCTTGATGGCGGGTTGGGCGATGACCGGTTCGTTTTCTCTAACAATCACGGCGTCGACACCATCCATAATTTTGTGGCTGGCGTGGCGACAGAAGATGCGATCGATTTCTCCGGCGTGACGTCATTGAACGACTTCGCCTCGGTTCAGGCCAACGCGACGGACGATGGATCCGATACGACGGTCCAATACAGCGGCGGTTCGGTCATCCTGATCGGCGTGCAGCTTACCAGCCTGCATGAGGACGATTTCATCTTCTAAAATCCAGCGTCAGGCAAGCTAGTGACAAGCGTTGGTATCCTTGCCGCGGGCGCTTAAGCTTGGCCGGTGTATGCGAACGCGGAGGATGTTTTGGCGCAGGATCTCGGATTGGAAGGAAAGGTTGCGATCGTTGCCGGCGGCGGCGCGCGCGGCGAAGGCATCGGCAATGGCCGGGCGGCGGCGATCTTGCTGGCGCGCGCAGGGGCGCAGGTTTTTGTCGTCGATCGCGACGAGGCGTTGGCGACCCGCACCGTAGAAATGATCGTTGCGGAAGGCGGCGATGCCGCGGCCCACGGCGCCGACCTGACCCAGGAAGATCAATGCGAAGCGATGGTGGCCACGGCGGTCAAGCGGTTCGGTCGGCTCGACATTCTCGACAATAACGTGGGAATCGGCAGCTCCGCCTCCGTCGTTGAGGAAAGCGCCGCGAACTGGGAGCGCGTCATGCGCATCAATGTCGAGGCCATGTTCCTGACCAGCAAATATGCGATACCGGCGATGATCGAAAGCGGCGGTGGCTCGATCGTTAATATCTCGTCGATCTCTGCACTGCGGCCGCGCGGCCTTACCGCCTACAGCACGTCGAAAGGGGCGGTCATCGCGCTGACCGATGCCATGGCGGTCGATCATGCGACGGACGGCATCCGGGTCAATTGTATCGCGCCCGGTCCGGTCTATACGCCGATGGTCAACCGGAATGGCGATATGAGCGACGCCGCGCGCGAACAGCGTCGCAAATCTTCACTATTGGAGGTAGAAGGCACCGGATGGGATATTGGCAATGCCGTTGTATTCCTCTCCTCCGATTGGGCCCGCTACATTACCGGCCAGACGTTGGTCGTCGATGGCGGCTGCACGCTGACGTCGCGCGCCAGAAGCTTTACAGGCTGAACCAAGAACATTGAACTGGGAAACAAAGGAGTAATCCCATGAATGAGTTCGTGAATCCGAAAAATTCGCACAAGCCGGTCGGCGCCTATTCGCATAGCGTCCGTATTCCGCGTGACTCCGATCTTTTGATGATCGCCGGCCAGGTCGGCGTGGATGCCAAAGGTAAATTGCAGGACGGCATCCGCAAGCAGGCTGAACAGGCGTTCCGCAACGTGATCGCGGCTTTGCGCGCGAACAAAATGGCGAAGGGCGATCTGGTCAAGCTCACCGTTTTCCTGACCGACCCGCGCCACATCGACGCCTATCGCGCCGCGCGCAAGAAGGTGATCGGCAATGACACTTTGCCGGACTCGACCTTGCTGATCGTCGACGGGCTCGCCTCGCCGGACATGTTGATCGAAGTCGAGGGAATGGCCGCGAAGGCCTAACCGACGATCCCGATCTGCCAGGGGATGAACTCGTGGCGGCCGAGATCGAGGGCCTCGCTCTTGGTCTCGCCGCCCGAGGCGATGTGCAGGAAATAGTCGAAGATACGCTGCCCGACATCCTCGACACTCGCGGTGCCATCGATGATATCGCCGCAATTGATGTCCATATCCTCTTCCATGCGCTCGAACATCGGCGTGTTTGTGGCGAGCTTGATGGACGGGGTCGGCTTGGCACCGAAGCAGGAGCCGCGCCCGGTGGTAAAGGCGACCAGATTGGCCCCGCCCGCGATTTGTCCCGTGGCGGAAACGGGATCGAAGCCGGGTGAGTCCATGAAAACAAAACCCTTCGTGGTCACCGGCTCGGCGTATTTGTAGACCTCCATCAGCGGCCCCGTGCCGCCCTTCATCGACGATCCCAGCGACTTTTCCAGGATATTGGCCAAGCCGCCGGTCTGATTGCCGGGGCTGACCTTGCCGTTGATTTGCACGTCGCGGCCCGGGGCGTACTCGTCCTTCCACCAGCGAATCCGGTCGATCAGTTTCTTGCCGATCTCCGGGGTCGCCGCGCGGGCGGTCAAGGTGTGCTCCACGCCGTAAATTTCCGGCGTCTCCGACAGGATGCCCGTGCCGCCATGTTTGGACAGCAAATCGACCGCAGCACCCAGGGCCGGGTTGGCGGTGATCGACGAAAATCCGTCTGACCCACCACAT
>JAPPPC010000736.1 GCA_028817685.1 Rhodospirillaceae bacterium | reverse complement strand
GCCGCCACAACGACCCAGGGAAGACGCCAGCGGGGTGTATCGGCCGACAGCGCGTTCGGCGCTTCCTCGAATGGCGTTATTTCGATGTTTTCGAAGCCGGCCTCGCGCAATGCCCCGGGCAGATCCATCTTATCCAGAGGTTCCATATAGGGCTCATTGTTGCGCTTACCATGACCGTAATGGATGAAACGATCGAAGGCATCTTCGCCAGCCAGATAGTCGAGGTGAATAGCGTGTCCCCCCTTCTCTAGCAGCCTGAAGGACTCGGTGATCGTTTCACGAACGGCATTGGGCGGCATCTCATGCAGCAGCATGGTGGAGGTGACGAGATCGTATCCATTCGACTCCAGCCCGGTTCGTTCGGCCCGCGCCTGCCGGTAGGCGATATTGCCCGCATCGTCTTCGACCGCAATCTTGGCAGCCAGTTTCAGGCAAGGGGCGGAGATATCGATGCCGGTCACCGCGGCTTCCGGAAAGTCCTGGTAGAAACTCCGGGCGCTTTTTCCGAAGCCGCAACCGAGATCTACGATGCGCGAGGGATCGCAGAGGCCCTTTACGACCGTATCGAAGCGTTCGTGGAGACTGAGATCCTTGCTCGCCGCGGGCCACATCGACCGGGCACCCCGGTCGTAGACGATTCCCGCCAGGCTGTCCCCGCAGGTGCCGCCGGGATGCTGGTGCACATCGATCTCAGTGAAATAGGCCGGCAGGTCGAGCGCGGCGTCGAGCGACAGCAGCCCCTCTGGTACGGGCTGGTCGAGCCATGCCTCCAGCTCCGCACGGTACGGTTCATGTGAGGGGATGATGCCGTACCGGCCGGAATATTTCATTTTCTGGAGGTGCCGCTCCATCCACGCATAGTATTTGTAGACGGTGCTGTCTTTCAGCGATGCGGCTATATCGTCCACGCTTACCGGTGTGTCTCGTCCCAGCTTCTCAGATGTTTCGCCTTTGACCTGGGCATACAGGTCATTCAGCCAGAACGTCTTGCACCCGAGGAGAAACGATTGATAAGCGTCGTACCGTTGGCCAAATTGCTTCACGCGGTCTTTCCTCTGATATTGCGCAGCAGGGCTGCCGCGAAAGCGTCGCGATCTAGCGCGTCCGCGCGGCGCGTGTCCGGGTCCGGCTCGTAAGTCTCGATTTCCGCCGGATCGATGATTCCCTTATCCGCGAGGATTCGTTCGAGCTTGGTGCAGCGATCCCGTGTGATGTAAAGCTCGGCCGCCAGCGTCATGATCATGCCGACAGCGCTATCGACGGCTTCATCCTCGAAAAACGTCTGCTCTTTGCGTTCGCTCATGACTGTCTTCCCGTTGCCGCGTTCGCGCAAAATTCCTTCTAGGCGGCGACCGGCGGGATGATGTGCCGGGCCGGGTCCAGATTGATGATCATGCGTTTGACCAGCCGCCTGCTGGATTCGGGAAAGCTCTCGCGTTTGTGCAGAACAACCGCATTGTCCCAGAGCACCAGGTCGCCCGGTCCCCATCGGTGATCGTAGACGTTTTCCGGTTTGACCGTGTGATCCAGTAACCGGTCGAGCAGGTCGTTCGCCTCGTCCTGCGGCATCCCGTCGATGCCCGTGACTGTATTCGGGTCGATGTAGAGCGCGCGGCGGCCGGTGCCGGGCTCGACATTGACCAGCGCGTGTTTGACGTCCGGTGTCTCGGCCAGCCGCTTGGCGCGATCGTGATTGTCGGCTTTACCCGGCGACGATCCACCCGCCATGCGGGCGGCGAAACTGAAGGTTCCAACGGCGCCATCGACTGCCTTCCGCAGGTCCGGCGGCAAGGTTTCATAGGCGCGATACAGGCTGGACCAGCTCGTCGCCCCGCCCTCCGCGGGTAGTTCGACGGCATAGAGAAAGCAACCGGTTACGGGCTTGGCGTAGTAGGACTGATCGGTGTGCCAGGTCAGCGGCCTGTTTGCCAGGCCGCCCAGCATCGCGCCCTCCTGGTCGCGCAAATTCGACAGCAGGATCACTTCCGGAACGGTGGACAGCCAGCCCGTCTCGGCATAGAGGTCCGGCTCGCCGATCATTTTGCCGAATTCGAGTAGCTCTTCTTCCGACAAGGACTGGCGGCGGAACACCAGCACACCGGACTGGCGGAACGCGTCGCGGATCGCCTCAGCCGCAGCAGCGTCGACCGTTTTCCAAAGAGGAAGGTCGCGCACCTCGTTCGCGAAGCTGTCGCCGATCGGCTCGATCCGCATCTTCCCCTCCATCGTGATTTATGGGGACCACTATCCGAATTCCGGTTCCGGGATGCAAATGCCGGTGGTTTGTTCCAGCGTCGCAAATTTGTAACCATGGCGTCGTATGGAGACGGACTTTGCGACGGAAGGCAGCGAAACGATGGAACGACGGATCGAACTCGAAGGGCTGACGAATTTTCGCGATCTCGGCGGCTACGAGACGCAGGCCGGCGACACCGTCCGCTGGCGTACGATCTTTCGGTCCGACACGCTGTCGGGTTTAAGCGATGCGGATATGACGACGGTTTGCGGGCTGGGTCTCAAT
>JAPPPC010000256.1 GCA_028817685.1 Rhodospirillaceae bacterium | reverse complement strand
CTTGAACTCGGGCACCCGCGCGAGCAATTTCGTATAGGCCTCGCGCTGCTTTTTCGACATCTTCGGTGAGCGGCTCAAGTGCCTTGCAATGTCAGCCTCGGACATTTTCGCGCCACCCATTTGTCGCCCAATATCGTCAACAAGGGATGGCTGCAGAAGATTATCAGCCGCCTTCGCCCCCGCGCGCAGCGCCCGCTTGCTTCCCTTGGCCGCTATCCCCGGCAACCCCATGGCTGTCATAGCGAGGCCGACGCTATTGATCAGGTCCGGGTTTGCTTGCCAGTCGTCCAGCATGGCCGCTCCGCCCGCGAACGGCACGAGATCGGCAACCCCCAATTCAGCCGGAAGGTTTGACCCTGGCCCACCCGCAATAGTTTGCGACGCGTTACCGGGCAAACCGCTCAGAGCCCGCTGCAGCGCCCCTCTGCCTGTTTGCGGCGCTGCCGCGACGGATGCTCTCGGCGGAGCCACCGCGCTCATGTAGTTTGGATCGGATGGCGACGGCATAACGGACGCGCGGACCGCCGCTTCTATATCGGCGGGCGTGGGGGCGTAATCCGGGCGCGCTCTGTCCATTTGTCGCCTCATAAATCGCAGCCCAGCGTCGCCTCTCGCCGGATGGTCAGAAAATGACGCCTTATTCCCGCGCCGTCAAGCCGCCCGGCGCTTGTTGTTGGACGGGTCGGGGTCGTCCTTAGTCGGATCCTTCTTCCCCTCGTCGATGATCAACCACCCGTCCAGCACCATCTGGTGCATCGCCTGGGTAAATGCGTCGACATAATCGTCGTGCGCTATACTGCCCTCGAACTTGAACGAGCAGAGTTGCGACACCATGTCGTCCGCCCAGTCGACGACGTGTCCTTTGCGGTGCATGCTTTCGGGGATCCACACCTTTCCGTTTTCAGCGTACACGGCCATCGCGTTGGCTCGGGACGTCTTTCCACGACGGCCAGGATTGTACGCCCGCACCGGTAACCCCGCGATGTTCAATTCTTGCTTGATGGCTATCCCAGAGCCCTTGTCTTCCACCAAAACTTCATCGGCAAGGCGACCGCCTGGGCGGCCCGCTTGCGGACCGTACATCGGGTTGCGCATGTCGTGGATGTCGAGCCCCGGCTTGACCAGCGGCCCTTCCTCGTTGAATGGGTCCTCTAGCGTCCACGCCGCGCCAAACTGCTTGTTGTACTCATTTTTCATCCGACGCCGCAGCGACGGATAATCGAGGTGCTCTGACCAAGCGTCGATCACCATCACGTTGTATACGGGCGTGTCCTTGCTGTTATCAATCCAGACGCCCAATGTAACGGCGGCGGCGGGGTCGTTCTTCGTGTCATCGGTGAATGCCGTGTCGTACGACTGAATGATATACTCGAAATACGGGAACGGCTTACCGGCAGGCCATAGCTTGAACCACTTGCGCTCAAAAATTCCGTCCTCGGCGTCTTTCGGCTCCTGCATATATAGGGACGCCCAGGCACGCTTCCCTGAATTGCGTTTGATCCGGTCCAGGGCCTCGAGCGGGTAGGCCTCGGGCCACAGCGCCTCGCCGGGTTTCTTGCCCAGGTATTTCGCCGCTTCCGCGTTCAGAACCGCGGGCATGCACAGCACGAACCACTGGTCACCGCCGTTTTTCTCTTCTTTGAGCAGGAACGCGGACAGATCGTCTTCGTGCATGCGGTGGTTGATCAGGATGATTTTCCCGCCCGGCTGCAGGCGGTTGTAGACCGTCCCCTGATACCAATTCTGCACCCTCCGGCGCTGCGTTTGTGATTCCGCATCTTCCATCGAGCCGAACGGGTCGTCGATCATGAAGATGTCCGCCCCGCGGCCGATCGGGCGACCGCCGACACCCGTTGCGAAATAGGTCCCCCCTTGAGCTGTTTTCCACAGATTCTTCGCCTGCGTGTCCGCAGACAATGTGACCTGTGGAAAGATTGACCGGTATTCAGGAGAATCGATGATATTTCTGACCTCTCCACCAAAATCCTGCGCTAGCGGCATTGTCGCCGAGGCGCTGATGAAATGAAGTGTCGGGTCAAACCCGAGCGCGAAAGCTGGGAACCGGCGGGAGGCCAATTCTGACTTGCCATGGCGAGGGCACGTCTGGATCATCAGTCGGTCTATCTTGTTCGACAGGACTGATTCCAGGACGCGGGCTATAGCCCGGTGGTGGATGGCGGTGCGGTATCGGGGGAAGGTGTACTCAGTGAACGGAATGAGTTTCTTCGACGCCCGGCGTCTCAGATCCTCCCGCTCCACCATTTCCCTCAGGCTTTCCATCCCGAGATTTATCGGCAGATCGGACATATTCCAGTAGCAGCGCTAGATTGGCGTCAGTCAAGTTTTGAACCGGCGTAACTCCGATGGTCCTATTGTCGACCTCTTTCGGAACGAAGGCCGCCACCGTGCGGAGAACCGCCAGCGGGTTCTTTTCCATTTCCGCCACCAGCAGCGCGCGGAGCGGCTTGCCTTTATCGGCGAGGTCATCACAGGCTTCGATAAAAGCCCGGCGGACCATCTCC
>JAPPPC010000755.1 GCA_028817685.1 Rhodospirillaceae bacterium | reverse complement strand
GCGCCTTCCTGTGCAGCCAGCAGGCCGGCTATATCACCGGCCACAGCTTGACCGTGGATGGCGGGCTATACGAGAGCAATTTCTGATCGAAGGGACGGACATCATGGGAAAATTGGACGGTAAGGTCGCGATCATCACCGGGGGATCCGGCGGCATCGGTAGCGCGGCGGCAAAGGTTTTCGCGGGCGAGGGGGCGCAGGTCATGCTGGTCGATCTCGATGGCGATGCGATGGCGAAGACGGTCGCCGAGATCGGCGAGGACAAGGCGGCCTGCACCGTCGCGGACGTGGCGGATTCAGCGCAGACGCAGGCCTATGTCGCCGCGACTGTGGATCGGTTCGGCGCCGTCGATATCGCGCTGCTGAACGCGGGGATCGAGGGCCAGGTAAAATCGATTATCGACTATCCTGAGGAGCTCTATGACAAGGTCATCGCGGTCAATGTGCGCGGCGTCTTCCTCGGCCTGAAATACGTCATGCCGGAGATGCAAAAGCGCGGCAAGGGCAGCATCGTTGTCACCTCGTCGACGGCCGGCATCCGCGCGGTGTCGGGTATGTCGGCCTATGCCACCTCCAAGCATGCCGTCATCGGTCTGATGCGGGCCGCCGCGCTGGAAGGGGCGGCGGACGATATCCGGGTCAACACGGTCAATCCATCGCCCATCGACACGCGCATGATGGAATCGCTGGAACAGATGCACGGTCTGCCCGCCAGGGATGGTTCGAACCGGCCGATGGCGCGGCATACGCCGTTGCAGCGTTACGGCGAGCCGGAAGAGGTCGCCAAGCTGATGCTGTTCCTCAGCAGCGACGATAGCTCGTTCTGCACCGGCGGCGTTTACATGGTCGACGGCGGGGTCTCTGCTGGTCGGGTCTAGTCGGCTGCGTCCGCAGGACGCACCCAGCTTTGCTCCTTCTCGCGCAGGAAACGGAAGCCGTAGGCCCGCTCATACTGCGGCGGTGAGCTTGCCTCGACGTTGAGCGCCGCGGCCGCGCGCACCGGCCAGTGCGGGTCGAACAGCAGGCCGCGCGCCAGCGCCACCATGTCCGCCTGGCCCGTCGAGACGATGCTCTCAGAATGGTGCGGATCGTAGATCATGCCCACCGCCATGGTCGGGATATCCGCTTCCGCCCGAATCTTGGCTGCGAAATCGACCTGATAGCCTTCACCCAGCTCGAGCCGCGTGTTGCCCGAGATGCCACCGCTGGAGGCGCAAATATAGTCGCAGCCCAGCGCCTTGAGCTTTTGTGCGTAGACGACGGAGTCGTCCGGCGTCCAACCTTCGTCTTCCCAATCCGTTGCCGACAGTCGCAGGCCCATCGGTTTGGCTTCGGGCCAGACCGCGCGCATTGCGGCGAACACTTCCAAGGGAAACCGCATGCGGTTTTCGATCGTGCCGCCATATTCGTCGTTGCGCGTATTGGCGATCGGCGACAGGAATTCGTGCAGTAGATAGCCGTGCGCGCTGTGGACCTCGATCATGTCGAAGCCGAGCCTGTCGGAACGCTGGGTTGCTGCGACGAAGGCGTCGCGCACCGTATCCATGTCGTTGCGGTCCATGGCCCTGGGCGTATGCCAGCCCGCGTCCTGTGGGTTTGCGGCACTGCTTATCGTTTCCCAGGCACCTTCATTCGCCGGCAACGGGTCGCGGCCCTCCCAGGGACGGTGTGTGGATGCTTTGCGGCCGGCATGCGCCAGTTGGATGCCCATCTTCGCCTGACCATATTCGCGGCAGAACCGCATCACACGGCCAAGCGCTTCCTCGTTATCGTCGGACCAGATGCCGAGACATTGCGGCGTGATGCGGCCGCGCGGTTCCACCGCCGCGGCTTCCGTGATCACCAAACCGTAGCCGCCGGTTGCGAACTGGCCGAGATGCATCAGGTGCCAATCCTGCGCATTGCCGTCGACGGCGCTGTATTCGCACATCGGCGACACGATGATGCGATTGTCGAGTGTTAGGCCGCGCATGGTAAAGGGTGAAAAAAGCTGGCTGCTCATAAGAGGTATCCATGTGATGAAGGTCGATTTGGGGGCCTATTTAGACCGCTTGCGGCTCGCCGCCAAGGCTTGGCGATGCTGGCGCGGTTCCGGCAGGGCGGATAGTCTTGGAGGTCTTGAAGCAAGCCGGTCCCATCTCGGGAGGAGCCATAATGTCACAAGCCGCACAGCAGCACGCGCCTAACGCCGTATCCGTCGTACGTCTCGGACGGAACCTCGCTGCCGAAATTCAAGGCGTGGATCTTTCGCAACCCCTCGACGAGGTGTCATTCGCGGCAATACATCACGCGTTTCTCGAAAACGAGGTTCTGATCTTCCGCGACCAGGATATTTCGGCGGACGATATGATGGCGTTCGGCCGGCGGTTCGGGCCGCTGAGCATCCATCCATTCTCGCCGACAATGGCCGACACGCCGGAACTGATCGTGCTCGACAATCATCGCGACAACCCGCCGCGCCTGACCGATATCTGGCACAGCGACGAGACCTTCCGCGAGACCCCGCCGCTCGGCACGATGCTGCGG
>JAPPPC010000348.1 GCA_028817685.1 Rhodospirillaceae bacterium | reverse complement strand
GGGTCATCAAGCTGACCCCGGCCCCCCTCAACGATGCGCTCGTCTTCCCGTTCTTCAAGAACCTGCTGGTCGACTTGCATTATTTTTTCATCCCTTTCGCCGCCTTCGTCATGATCGGATCGTCCAATGCCGTGAACCTGACAGACGGGCTCGACGGGTTGGCGATCGTACCGGTCATGATCGCCGCCGCCTGTTTCGGCGGGATCGCCTATCTGGTCGGCAGCAGCGTCTACGCGAACTATCTGCAGATCCATTACGTGCCGGGTACGGGCGAACTCGCGGTATTCGCGGGCGCACTGGTCGGCGCCAGCCTCGGTTTCTTGTGGTTCAACGCCCCGCCGGCGATGGTGTTCATGGGCGACACCGGGTCGCTGGCGATGGGCGGCGCGCTGGGCGCCATCAGCGTCGTCACCAAGCACGAACTGGTCCTGGCGATCATCGGCGGGCTGTTCGTACTGGAAACCGTTTCGGTGATCGTCCAGGTCGCGTCCTTCAAGCTGACCGGCAAGCGCGTCTTCGCGATGGCGCCGCTGCATCATCACTTTGAGAAAAAGGGCTGGGCGGAGCCCACGATCGTCATCCGCTTCTGGATCATCGCGATGATCCTCGCCCTCATCGGCCTGTCGACGTTGAAGTTGAGGTAGGCCGGATGATCCCAATCAAAAACGTTTCCGGCAAAAAGATCGCGGTGATGGGACTCGGACGCTCCGGCCTGTGCACTGCGCAAGCGTTGCAGCAGGCCGGCGCCACGGTATGCGCCTGGGATGACGGGGCGGCTGGCCGCGCGGCCGCCGAAGCCGCCGGTGTGGAGCTCGTCCCACTGACTGAGGAGGATTGGACGGATATCGCCGCGCTGGTCCTGAGCCCCGGCATTCCGCATACCCATCCCGCCCCCCACCCGGTCGCCGCGGCGGCGCGGGCAGAGGGCGTGGAGATCATCGGCGATATCGAGCTGCTCAAACGTTCAGTGCCGGCCGCCCGCACGCTCGGCATTACGGGCACGAACGGCAAATCGACGACAACCGCATTGCTCGGCCACATCTTGAAAACCGCGGGGGCGCCGGTGCAGGTGGGCGGCAATCTCGGCCGGCCGGCGCTCGATCTCAACCCGCTGGGCGCCGACGGCGCCTATGTGCTGGAGCTGTCCTCCTTCCAGCTCGAATTGACACCGAGCGGCGGCTTCGACATCGCCGTGCTGTTGAACATCACGCCAGACCATCTCGAACGGCATGGCGGCATGGAAGGTTACATCGCCGCCAAGCGGCTTATCTTCGAAAACAGCAACGGTACTATGGTTGTGGGGATCGACGATCCGGACTGCGCCGCAATCTGTGCTGGTTTGCGAAACCACCCCCATAACACCGTCATCCCAATCTCCGCCGCAACGCCCGTTGCCGGCGGGGTCTATGTCGAAGACGGTGTCCTGATCGACGACACGGAAGGCGCGCGGGAAGTGGTTGCCGAGATCGCGGACATCGCCACCCTGCCTGGCGACCATAACGCGCAGAACGCCGCCGCCGCCTATGCCGCGGCGCGCGCCGCAGGGATCGCACGGGACGAAATCGTCGCCGGCCTGCAGACCTATCCGGGGCTCGCACACCGCCAGCAGCTCGTCGCCCGCATCGACGGCGTCGCCTATGTCAATGACAGCAAGGCAACCAATCCGGAAGCCGCCTCGCGCGCGCTTTCCTGCTATGACGGCATATACTGGATTGCCGGCGGCCGGGCGAAGGAGGGCGGCCTCGGTTCCCTGACTCCTTATTTGCCGCGCATCCGGCATGCTTTCCTGATTGGCGAGGCGGCGGAACCGTTCGCCAACGCGCTAGGCGAAACGATTGATGCGCGAATTTCCGGCACGTTGGACGCTGCGACGCGGGACGCCCACGCGCTGGTGCAGCAGGAAACGCCGGACGGTGCCGTGGTGCTGCTGTCGCCGGCCTGCGCATCCTACGACCAGTATCCCAATTTCGAGGAGCGCGGCCGCGAATTCGAACGCTGCGTGCGAGACCTGCCCGGCGACGACCGCCAGTTCTACGAACTGGAGGAGGCTGTCTGATGACGCCGATCGCACGCGACGACAGTTCGATCCTGGGCCGCTGGTGGTGGACGGTCGACCGCTGGACGCTGCTGTGCGTTTGCCTGCTGACCGCCTTCGGCATGATGCTGACCGCGGCGGCCAGCCCGCCGGTAGCCGAGCGCATCGGCCTCGACTCGCTCTATTTCGTGCGCCGGCACGCCATTCTGATCGTGCCCGCGATCGCGTTGCTGATCTCGATCTCCCTGTTGGAGCCGCGCATGGTGCGCCGGCTGGCCGCCTTCGTCTTTATCGGTGGTATCCTACTGTTGGTGGCGACCCTGTTGATCGGCCCGGAGATCAAAGGATCGCAACGCTGGCTCAAGCTCGCCGGTCTGACCCTGCAGCCGTCCGAATTCGTCAAACCGGCCTTCGCCGTCGTTGCCGCCTGGATGTTCTCCGCCCGCCGCCTTGGCGAGGATATCCCCGGCTACCAGATCTCCGGCTTCCTCTATCTGGCGGTACTTGGGCTCCTGCTGGCGCAGCCCGACGTCGGTCAAGCCATCGTCGTCTCGGCGATCTGGTTCACGCAATGGTTCCTGGCCGGTCTGTCGGCAACCTGGGTCGGGTTGATCATTCTGCTCGGCATCACCGCAATGGTCCTCGCCTATTTCGCCTTCCCGCATGTCGAAAAACGAATCGACCGTTTTCTCGATCCCGCTTCAGGCGACAACTATCAGGTCGACCGCGCGATGGAAGCCTTTATGAATGGGGGCTTGTTCGGACGCGGTCCTGGCGAGGGCACGGCCAAGGCCTACCTGCCGGACGCCCATTCGGATTTTATCCTCGCGGTTGCCGGCGAAGAATTCGGCCTTATCGCATGCCTGATCCTGGTCGCCCTGTTCGCCTTTATCGTCTTGCGCGGCCTGCTCCGGGTCCTGGAGGACCAGAACCTGTTTATCGTCCTTGCCGCAGCCGGACTACTGGTCCAGTTCGCACTCCAAGCGATCATCAACATGGCGTCGACGATCGCTTTGATGCCGACCAAAGGCATGACCTTGCCGTTTATCTCCTATGGCGGCTCGTCCCTGCTGGCACTGGCCTTCGGGATGGGAATGTTACTGGCGCTGACGCGACGGCGATCGGGAGGTACCGAATGACCGGCCCGCTCATCGTCCTGTCGACCGGTGGTACCGGCGGCCACATCTTCCCGGCGCAGGCGCTGGCGGAAAGCTTGCTGGCACGTGGCTACCGTCTGCAGTTGATCACCGACCGACGCGGTAACGCCTACAGTGGCCCGCTCGAAAAGATCAATCGGCACGCAATTCAAGGGGCTGGCATCAGCGGCCGAGGCTTCATCGCCAAGATCGGTGCCATGGGACGGCTGGCGGCCGGTTACTTCCAGGCCCGCAAGCTGTTACGCGCACTGAACCCGGACGTGGTCGTCGGCTTCGGCGGCTATGCGACGGTACCAACCTTGTTGGCGGCATCGCATCTCGGCATCAAGACGGCGATCCATGAGCAGAACGCGGTTTTAGGGCGGGCCAATCGGGTCCTCGCCCCGCGCGCCACCCGGGTCGCGACCGCCTTCAAGACCACGACATTCCTGCGCAATGCGGATCGCGCCAAAGCGGTCTGGACCGGAAACCCGGTTCGGCCCGAGATCGTGGCCGTCCGCGACGCAGCGCTGCCATCTCTCGGACCTGACACGCCGATCAAATTGTTGATTATCGGCGGCAGCCAGGGCGCTTCCATCTTCAGCCGTGTGGTACCGGCTGCCGTCGCGGCCCTGCCGGACGATCTACGCAGCCGGGTCCGGATTACACAGCAATGCCGCAAGGAAGACCTGGCGCAGGTTCGAGAAACCTATGCGAAGGCACACATCGAAGCGGATCTATCGCCCTTCTTCGAGGATATTCCGGAGCGTCTGGCGGCCGCGCATATGCTGATCTGCCGCGCCGGCGCCTCCACCATGGCCGAGCTGACGACCGCTGGGCGCCCAGCGATCCTGGTGCCCTACCCGCATGCGATCGACGACCATCAGACCGCGAACGCCGCGCGACTCAGCGATGCCGGTGGCGCCTGGATGATGCCGGACAAAGATTTCACCCCCATGCTTCTGACGGGGCGGCTGACCTCTTTGTTCTCGATGGAAACGACAGTGCCGATGGCGGCGCGGTGCGCTGCGCAGATCGGCATGCCGGAAGCGACCGAACGACTGGCCGACGTGATCGCGGGGATCATCGGGGCGAACGGAAACGGTGGCCAAAGCCCCGTGCGGGAGGCGGCCGCATGAGGACGATGCCGCTTACCATCGGACGCATCCACTTCGTCGGGATCGGCGGCATTGGCATGTCGGGGATCGCCGAGGTCTTGAACAATCTCGGTTATCAGGTGCAAGGCAGCGACGTTGCCGAAAGCGCCAACGTTCAACGCTTGCGCGATTTGGGCATTCCGGTCGTCATCGGCCACGATGCCGCGAACGTCGCCGAAGCGCAGGTCGTTGTCGTGTCGTCGGCGATCAAAACGGACAACCCCGAAGTCACCGCTGCGCAGATGAAGATGATCCCGGTCGTACGCCGCGCCGAGATGCTGGGCGAGCTGATGCGCCTGAAATGGGCGATTGCGGTAGGCGGCACGCACGGCAAGACGACAACGACATCGATGATCGCCTCGCTGATCGATACCGCAGGGCTCGACCCGACGGTGATCAATGGCGGCATCATCAACGCCTATGGGACCAACGCCCGGCTCGGCGACGGCGAGTGGATGGTGGTCGAGGCCGACGAATCCGACGGCACCTTCACCAAGCTGCCAGCGACGATCGCGGTGGTCACCAACATGGACCCGGAACATCTCGACTTCTACGGCACGTTCGATGTCGAGAAAGAGGCGTTCCGCACCTTCGTGCAGAACATACCGTTCTATGGGTTCGCGGCCCTTTGCATCGATCATCCGGAAGTGCAGGCCATGATCGGCCAGATCAACGACCGGCGGCTGATCACATACGGCATGAGCCCGCAAGCCGAAGTGCGGGCGGAGAACCTCCGCAACCGGCCCGGCGGTGTCGAATTCGACGTCACGATCGCGACCAGAGGTGAAACCGAACGCACCTTAGACGCCCTGCTGTTGCCGATGTTCGGCGCGCACAATGTGCAGAACGCACTGGCGGCCGTTGCGATCGCCAACGAGATGGGCATCGACGACAAGACAATTGCCAAAGGCTTGAAGGCCTTCGCCGGCGTCAAACGGCGTTTCACCAAGACGGGCGAAGTTGACGGTATCACTGTAATCGACGATTACGGCCACCATCCGGTGGAAATCGCCGCCGTGCTGACTGCCGCACGCGCCGTCGCCCAGGGCAAGGTCATTGCCGTCGTCCAGCCTCACCGCTACACGCGGCTGCGCGACCTGTTCGAGGAATTCTGCACCTGTTTCAACGATGCCGACATGGTGGTCGTCTCGGACGTTCATCCGGCCGGCGAAGCACCGATCGAAGGCGTTGACCGCGACGCGCTGATCCAGGGCTTGCGCACCCGCGGCCATCGTCAGGTGACCGCACTCGAAGACCCCAGCGACCTGGCCGGCGTGATCCACGATATCGCCACTGCGGGCGACGTGGTGATTTGCCTTGGCGCCGGCTCGATTACCGGTTGGGCACATGAATTGCCTGATGGTTTACGGGCGCTGTCGGTCAACCAGACGGGAACGAAGCCATGAGCGCCGTTGCCCTGCAAAAAGGATTGATCGAACGCCTGCCGAAGGTGGAAGGCACCTATACGGAACACTACAACATGGCCCGCCATATGTGGTTCAAGGTCGGCGGCCCCGCCGAAATCGCCTTTGAGCCCGCCGATCTGGCCGATCTGCGGTACTTCCTGGCCGAGCGACCGCGGGACGTTCCGGTCACCGTTATCGGGGTCGGCTCGAACGCGTTAATCCGCGATGGCGGCATCCCTGGCGTCGTGATCCGGCTTGGCCGGGCGTTCGATGAAATTGCGATCGGTGAGGATAGTATCGCCGCGGGTGCTGGTGCACTGGCAATCTCCGTGGCGCGCGCGGCGCAGCGCAAAGGCCTTGCCGGGTTGGAGTTTCTCTCCGGCATCCCGGGCGGTATCGGCGGTGCCTTGCGCATGAACGCCGGCGCCTACGAGCGGGAAATGAAGGACGTCGTGTTGCGGGCCCGTGCCGTCGACCCGGCCGGTGTATTGAATGTCCTGCAGACCTCCGCACTTGGATTCACATACCGCCACTGCGCCGTACCGGAAGACTGGATTTTCGTTGGCGCCGATTTACGCACGGAACCGGGCGATGCAGATGCGATTGCGGCCAGGATGACGGAAATCGGCACCGCACGTTCGGAAACGCAGCCGATCCGCACTCAGACTGGCGGCTCGACCTTCAAAAACCCCACCGGCGCCAAGGCTTGGGAGTTGATCGATCAGGCCGGCTGCCGCGGCCTGCGCCTGGGCGGCGCCCAGGTTTCGGACCAGCACTGCAATTTCCTGATCAATACCGGTAACGCGACGGCCGCCGACTTGGAAGGGCTCGGTGAATTGGTCCGCGATCGTGTCCGCGAGTCGACCGGAGTCGAATTGGAATGGGAGATCAGGCGGATCGGCGAGCCCGCACCAGGGGGTGCATCATGAGCAAATCAGTCACGGTGTTGATGGGTGGCTGGTCGGCGGAGCGGGAAGTCTCCCTCGCCAGCGGTGCCGCTTGCGCCGACGCGCTGAACGACGCCGGTTACGACGTCACCCGGGTCGACGTGAGCCGCAATCTGAAAACGTTGATCGATGCGCTGAAGCCTGCCCCTGATGTCGTATTCAATGCGTTGCACGGGCGTTTCGGTGAGGATGGGCGGATCCAAAGCCTGCTTGATATTCTCGGCTTGCCCTACACCCATTCCGGCGTCCTCGCTTCGGCCCTCGCGATGGATAAACAATCCGCCAAAGCGTTGTTCGCCGCGCGCGGTATCCCCTGCCCGGAAGGCAAACTCCTGACCATCGCGGAGATCGGCGACTCAATGCCGCTGAACCCACCCTTTGTCGTCAAACCGAACAACGAAGGTTCCAGCGTCGGTGTGATGGTAATCAGGCAGGGCGACAATCGCGTCACTTTCGACGACTGGCCCTACGGCGACGACGTACTTGTCGAGCAATATATCGACGGCCGCGAATTGACCGTCGCGGTGATCGGCGACCGGGCTCTGGGGGTCACCGAATTGCGCCCAAATGTCGGCTTCTACGATTACGAGGCGAAATACACCGACGGCAAAACCGAGCATCTTTGTCCCGCCCCCATTCCGGACGAGGTCACTGAGCTGGCGATGGAATACGCCGTCCTCGCACATCAGGCGCTCGGCTGCCGCGGCGTCAGCCGTTCCGACTTTCGGTATGACGATACCGAATCTTCGCCAGGCCGACTCTACATGCTGGAAGTAAACACCCAGCCAGGCATGACGCCCTTGTCTCTCGTGCCGGAACAAGCCGCCCATGCGGGCATGTCGATGAGCGATTTGGTCGCCTGGATGGTGGAGAACGCGACATGCGACGTCTGATGCCCGGTTGGAAGCCCCAGAAAGGCAAGAAAAAGAAAAACGCCAAGGCGCGCAAACAACGGCGCGCCGCACAGCGGCGCTGGTTGCGCCCGGTGCTTATCGGCAGCCTGTCCGCCGCTTACCTAGGCGGCATGGCGTGGGGAATACATTGGGCGTTTGCATCCGGTCTGGTGGAGCGAACCGGGAACCGGATCGAGCGGGCGGCGCTGGACGCCACGATCGGTGCGGGTCTCGCGGTCCAAGAAGTTTTAGTTGAAGGCCGCAACGAAACGACCAAAGAGCAGTTGCTCAAGACCGTCGGCATCCGCCGCGGCGACCCGATACTGGCGCTCGATACGGATGAAATCCGCGAGCGGCTGATCGCCTTGGGCTGGGTTGGCGATGCCTCGGTTGAACGCCGTCTGCCCGGTACCGTCTATTTGCGCCTGTGGGAACGCCAGGCAATGGCAATCTGGCAGCGCCATGGATCGTTCGTTCTGGTTGATCGTACCGGCGCAGTCATCGGCACCCAGGGTCTAGACCGCTACACACATTTGAAAGTCATCGTCGGCAAGGACGCCCCCCGTCACGCGCCGGCCTTGCTGGATATGTTGGCGACCGCGCCGCCGCTGATGAAGCGGGTCCGCGCCGCCATCTGGGTCAGCGGGCGGCGATGGAACCTGCGCCTCGACGACGGTATCGACATCCGTTTGCCCGAAGAGAACGCGCAGGCCGCCTGGACTCGGCTGGCGACCTTGGAGCGCGACCGTCAGCTGCTGAGCCAGGACATCATCGCAATCGATTTACGCATCCGCGACCGGCTGATTGTCCGGCGCCGTAACGACCCGATGCCGAAAGACAGCACGTAATGCAGCGAAACGACTGAAACGAAGGATGGGATAGAGGGGAAGTTAGGTTTTGGCCCGTAACGATTTGATCACGGCACTCGACATCGGCTCGACCAAGATCTGCTGTTTTATCGCAGAGCTGGGCGAGAACGGGCGCGCGCGCGTGATCGGTATCGCCCATCACGCCAGCCAGGGCATCAAATCGGGCGCAATCGTCAACATGGAGGATGCCCAGAACGCCGTCATCGGCGCCGTGAACGCGGCCGAGCAAATGGCCGGCACGACGATCCGCGAGGTCTTCGTCAATGTCAGCTGCGGTACACCGACGAATGGCGAGATCGACCTGCAAACCTCCGTCGGCAGCGGCACGATCGGCGACAACGAAATGCGCAAACTGTTCGGCGAAACAAAATTCCGCGACGAGGCGCCGGACCGGGCAATGATCCATTCGATCCCGATCGGCTACAAGATCGACGGTTCAAACGGCGTGCGCAATCCACGCGGCATGAACGGCCAGACCCTCGGCGTGCATATCCGGACCGTCTCTGTTGCCGCCAACGCGATTCGCAACCTCAACACCTGCGTCAGTCATTGCCATCTGGACATCAGCGGCCATGTGGTCAGTCCGTACGCGTCGGGTCTCGCCTGCCTGGTGGAAGACGAAACCGATCTCGGTGTCACCGTGATCGATATGGGCGGCGGCACGACCTCTTTCGCGGTGTTTTTCGACGGGGCCCTGGCCTTTACCGACAGCATCCCTGTCGGCGGTCTGCACGTGACCAACGATATCGCCCGCGGCCTGTCGACACCGATCGGCCACGCAGAGCGGCTGAAGACGCTGCATGGCAGCGCCCTTCCCTCGCCGACCGACGAGCGCGACATCATCGACGCACCGCAAATCGGCGAGGAGGAAGAGGGCACGGTCAACCGCGTGCCGAAATCTTTCATCGTCAGTATTATCGCCCCGCGGCTCGAGGAGACATTCGAGTTGGTCCGCGCCAAACTCGACGCCAGCGGCGTGGACAAAGTCGCCGGACGTCGCGTCGTACTCACCGGCGGCGCCAGCCAGCTGACAGGCGTCCGCGAACTGGCCAGCCAATTGCTCGACAAACAGGTTCGGCTCGGCAAGCCGCTGGGCGTATCAGGCCTTGCTGAAGCAACGGGCGGGCCGGCCTTCGCGACAGGTGCAGGCTTGCTGTCCTATGCAGCGGACAATCGCGGCGAAGTCCGCCCGGTCCGCGTCACGAAATCATCGAGCGGCCCCTTCGGCCGTATCGGAGGGTGGATCCGTGAACATTTCTAACACATCCGCCCAAAACCGGATTCCGCGCGCGCCGTGCGCCGGAATAAGCCGGCGCACGCCGGCAATCCCTGATATTGTAACGGTATTCTGGAGGCATACATGACAATCAACCTCAGCATGCCAAAGTCGCAATCCGATTTGAGGCCGAGCATTCTCGTTGTGGGTGTCGGCGGCGCAGGTGGAAACGCCGTCAACAACATGATCCGCTCGAACCTCGAAGGGGTCGACTTTGTCGTCTGCAACACCGACGCCCAAGCGCTGAACCAATCGCTGTCCGAGCGTAAGATTCAGATGGGTCTCGGGACCACCGAAGGCCTCGGCGCCGGATCGCGACCGGAAATCGGCGCGGCCGCAGCCGAAGAGGCGCTGGACGAGATCCAGCACCACCTCAATGGCACCCATATGGTCTTCATCGCCGCCGGCATGGGCGGTGGTACAGGCACGGGCGGCGCGCCAGTCATCGCCCGCGCCGCGCGCGAGCAAGGCATTCTGACCGTCGGCGTCGTCACCAAGCCGTTCCAGTTCGAAGGTGGGCGGCGCATGAATATCGCCGAGGAGGGCATCGAGGAACTGCAACAGTTCGTCGATACGCTGATCATCATTCCGAACCAGAACCTGTTCCGCATCGCAAACGAGAAGACGACCTTCGCCGACGCGTTCAAGATGGCGGACGACGTGTTGTATTCCGGGGTGCGCGGTGTGACTGACCTGATGGTGATGCCGGGCCTGATCAATCTCGACTTCGCCGACATCCGCACGGTGATGAGCGAGATGGGCAAGGCGATGATGGGCACCGGCGAGGCCGAGGGCGAGCGCCGGGCGCTCGACGCGGCCGAGGCGGCGATCGCCAACCCGCTGCTCGACGACACCTCGATGAAGGGCGCCAAGGGCGTGCTCATCAACATCACCGGCGGCCCCGACATCACCCTGTTCGAGGTCGACGAGGCGGCGTCGCGAATCCGCGCCGAGGTCGACCAGGACGCCTACATCATCATCGGCTCGGCCTTCGAC
>JAPPPC010000061.1 GCA_028817685.1 Rhodospirillaceae bacterium | reverse complement strand
CGATGGGTATAAGCCCCCGCGGGGGGAGAACGCGACGCAACTGTTCTCCCCCGCCCCCTTGAGGGGGAAGGGATAGGGAGGGGGTGCGCTGCGCGACGTCCGGTCACCTCTCGCTACCGCCCATTTGGCTCTCCCAACCCCGGCGCTAAACTGATCCCATGGACCACAGCTATATCGGAAAGCCCGTCCTCCGCTTCGAGGACCAGCGATTTCTCACCGGACGGGGGCGCTATCTCGCCGACCTGAGTTTCGAGGGGCTGGCGCATCTCGTCGTCGTGCGCGCCCTCTACCCCCATGCGGGCATCGCCGCCATCGACACGGGCGACGCACGGGCAATGCCGGGCGTGCTCGGCGTCTGGACCGGGCAGGACGTCAAGGCAGAGGGGCTGGGCGGCATCCCCTGGGAACGGCAGCCGCCGGCGCCGCAGGACGCGCCGGCCGGCGAACCGGTCGCGCCGGGCGACCCGAAGATCGGGCAGCCGCAACCGATTTTGGCGGATGACCGCGCGCTTTATCTCGGCCAGCCGGTCGCCGCCGTGGTGGCGGAAACGCTGGCGCAGGCGATGGACGCGGCGGAGGCGGTCCTGGTCGAGTATGACGAACGCCCGGCCCTGCTCGACCCGCGCACCGCGGAGGGCGAAGCGCCATTGTGGGAGCAATCCCCGGACAATGTCTGTTTCCGCACCGACGCTGGCGACCGCACCGCGACCGATGCGGCCTTCGCGAACGCCGCGCACGTCACGAAGATCTCGGTCGATATCGAACGGCTGGTGCAGAACCCGCTGGAAACGCGCGCCTATGTCGGGCTTTACGACCCGGATGACGCGCGCTTCACAATGCACGCCACGGCGGGCAAGCCGCAGACCGTGGGACGGGCCCTTGCCCGCGACATTTTCCATCTGGCCGAGGACCGAGTGCGGGTCATCACGCCGGATGTCGGCGGCGGGTTCGGGGCGAAGAACCCACTCTACCCGGAGCAGGCGCTGGTGCTGTGGACGGCGCGGCAGCTCGGCCGGCCGGTGCGCTGGATGGCGGCGCGCGGCGAAGGGTTCCTGAGCGACTATCAGGGCCGCGGCCAGGCGGCGGACGCGGAAGCCGCTTTCGATCCGGACGGAAAATTCCTCGCGCTCAGGGTGAAGGCGCGCGCCGATCTCGGCGGCTATCTCGGCCCGCGCGGCTCCACCGCCGGCGGCATGTGGCGCATCATGGGGACCAGCGTCTATCACATCCCCGCCATCCATTTCGACGTCGCGGGCGTGCACACCAACCGCATGCCGACCTGCCCCTATCGCGGCGCCGGCGCGCCGGAAGCCGTCTTCGTGATGGAGCGCCTGCTCGACACCGCCGCCCGCGAACTGGGCCTCACGCCGGCCGAAATCCGCCGCCGCAATCTGGTGCCGGCCGAGGCCATGCCCTACCGCACCCCCGCCGTCTCCACCTATGACAGCGGCGATTTCGCCGCCGCGATGGACAAGGCGGAGGCGCTGGCCGACATCGCCGGGTTCGGCGCGCGCCGCGCCGCGACCGAAGCGCGCGGCCTGCTGCGCGGGATCGGCTACGGCAATCTGCTGGAGGCCTGCGGCGCGGGCATCGCCGACCGCGCCGATCTGGAATGCACCGCCGACGGCACGGTCTTCATGCGCATCGGCACCATGTCGAACGGTCAGAGCCACGAGACCGTCTACGCCCAGATGCTGGCGGAGAAGCTCGGTATCGAGATGGACCGCATCCGGCTGATCCAGGGCGACAGCAACGAGACGCCCTGGGGCATGGGCACCGGCGCCTGCCGCTCCATGACGGTCGGCGGCAGCGCCCTGGTCAATGCCAGCGACGATTTGATCGAAGCGGGCCGGGAGGCGGCAAGCGAGCTACTGGAAGCCGCCCCGCAGGATATCGATTACGGAGACGGCGCCTACACGATCCGCGGCACCGACCGCACCCTCACTTTGGCGGAGATCGCGCAGGACCGGCCGCTGAAATCGTCACACCATTACACGCCGGAGAACAGCACCTACCCGAACGGCTGTCACATCGCCGAGGTCGAGGTCGATCCGGAGACCGGCACGGTGACCCTCGCCCGTTACAGCATGGCCCAGGATGTCGGCCGCGCGCTCAACCCGATGATCGTCGAAGGCCAACTGCATGGCGGCGTCGCCCAGGGTGTCGGCCAGGCATTGCTGGAACGCAATTTCCACGACCCGGACTCGGGCCAGCTCCTGACCGGCAGCTTCATGGACTGCGCACTGCCGCGCGCGCACGACCTGCCCATCTTCCAGACGGAAATCCTCGAAGTCCCCTGCACCCACACGCCCACCGGCGTCAAAGCCGTCGGCGAAGCCGGCCCCACGGCCGCCCCCGCCGCCCTGGTCAACGCGATCATCGACGCGCTGTCGCCCTACGGTGTGACGGAACTGGAGATGCCGGCGACGCCGGAGCGGGTGTTTCGGGCGATGCGGGAGGCGGAACAGAAGAGCTAAGCGGACCGGCCGCCGAACAGGCCCCGGATCGCGCTCCAAAAGGCCATGAAATAACGAGAGA
>JAPPPC010000082.1 GCA_028817685.1 Rhodospirillaceae bacterium | reverse complement strand
CGCTAGGCCGGTCCGAGGAGACCGGCTTGCACGTCCACCACTTCGACTGGCAGTTCGTCTACATCCTGGAAGGCTCGGTCGATCTCGAATGCGCCGGCGGCCGCAAGGAGCGCATCGTGGCCGGCGACTCGATCTTCATCCCGGGCGACACGCCGCACAACGAGACGGCGACATCGGACGAATTCCAGATCCTGGAAGTCTCGATCCCGGCCGACATGGGCACGGAGCCCTGCAACAAGCCTGATTGAGTACCGCTGAAAGAGGCGTTTACGAAACAGGCTGAACTACCCGCCGTCCACCCCCATCCCTGCCTTCCCCCCTCAAGGGGGAAGGAGTAGCGCGTGGTCTGAAATTATATCTCCTCCCCCTTGAGGGGGGAGGATTAAGGTGGGGGTGGACGGCGATGCCCTAGGCCGTATGGCGCAGCGGTTGCCTACAGCCGCAGGATCGCCTTGGCGACGATGTTGCGCTGGATTTCCGACGACCCGCCGGCGATCGATTTCATGCGGTTGCTGAGATACATCGGCACGAAGCTGATTCCGTCCTCCGGCCCGACCGGGGGGCGGTTCGTGCCGAGCTCCAGCGCTTCCGGCTGGTAGGGGTTGGCGTAGTAGCCGAGCGCCTCGACGCCGAGCATATCGACCGCCTGCAAGGTCTCGGCGTTCTGAATGTTGAGGGCGGAGGAGACCGGCCCGGGCGGCTTGCCGGCGCTGAGGTTGGCCAGTACGCGTTGCTCGGACGCCTCCAGCATCGTCGCGTTGATCTCAAGCGCTTTGAACTGGCGCTTGAAATCCGCATCGTCCATCAGCCGCGCGCCGTTCGCCGCGGTCGTCTCCGCCAGCTTGCCGATCCGGCCCAGATTGCGGCGCAGTTCGACCAAGCCCATGGAGAAGCGCTCGAACTCGAGCAGATATTTCGCCACCGTCCAGCCGTCATTCTCTTCGCCGACCCGGTTGGCGATGGGCACGCGGACATCTTCGAAGAAGACCTGGTTCAGCTCGTGCACGCCGGCGATGTTGATGATCGGCCGCACCGTGATGCCGGGGCTGGTCATGTCGATCAGCAGGAAGCTGATGCCTTCTTGCTTCTTACCCTCGGCTTTGGTGCGGACCAGGGCGAACATCATGTTCGCGTGCTGGGCGTAACTGGTCCAGATCTTGGTGCCGTTGACGATGTAGTCGTCGCCGTCGGCTTCCGCGCGGGTCTGCAGCGAGGCGAGGTCGGAGCCGGAGCTGGGTTCGGAATAGCCCTGACACCAGATATCCGCGCCGCTCAGGATGCGCGGCAGGTAGTGCGCCTTCTGTGCCTCCGTGCCGTAGCCGATCAGCATAGGGCCGCACATGCGCAGGCTCATCGGGATCAGTGCCGGCGCCTCTGCGCGCACGCATTCCTGCGCGAAGATGTAGCGCTGCACCAGCGACCAGCCCGTGCCGCCATATTCGACCGGCCAGTCCGGCGCGGCCCAGCCCTGCGCGTGCAGGATGCGCTGCCAGGCCATGGATGACTCGATGTCCTGCCACAGGCTGGTGCGTTTGCGCGCCGCGTCGCGCAGCCCGTCGGTCAGCGAGGCATCGAGGAAGGCGCGGATCTCGCCGCGAAAGGCCTCGTCCGCCTGTGAAAGCTGTACGTCCATACGCATCCCCGATTTCGTTGCGCCGCAAGTGTCGCACGCACGGGCGCGGCGGTCTAACATCGCGCCGCACAGTGAAGGAGGGCAATCATGGCGGCGAATACGGGACAGGTCGGGCCGGACGACGACTGGCTGGCAAAGCTGGAAGAACCGGTTCTGGAGCCGGAACTCCCGATCGTCGACCCGCACCACCATTTGTGGCTTCGCGCCGGCTACACCTATCTGATGCCGGAACTCGCGGCCGACATGGCGAGCGGGCACAACATCGTCGGTACCGTCTTTGCTGAGTGCCATTCCATGTACCGCCAGGACGGGCCGGAGGAAGAGCGGTCGCTGGGCGAGACCGAATTCGTGACCGGCCAGGCGGCGATGAGCGCCAGCGGCGAGTTCGGGCCGCCGAAGGCCTGCGCGGTGATGTTCGGCAATGTCGATTTGGGGTTAGGCGCGGCCGTCGAGCCCTTGTTGGAGAAACATATCGCCGCATCCGGTGGCCGGTTCCGCGGCGTGCGCTATTCCACCGGGTGGGACGCGCACGAGAAGATCCGCAATGTCGGGCCGGACGCCGGCATGCTGGTCAGTGACCGGACCAAGGAAGCGGCGGCCGTGTTGGCCCGGATGGGCCTAGAACTCGACAGCTGGCTCTATCACCCGCAGCTCGACGAGGTTGCCGAACTGGCCGACGCGCTGCCCGAGCTGACGATCGTCCTCAACCATGTGGGCACGCCGATCCTGGGCGGTCCGTACCGCGGCAAGCGCGACGCGGTGTTCGCGGACTGGCGCGAAAAGATCCGCCGCGTCGGCGAACGCGAGAATGTGTTCATTAAGCTCGGCGCCTTGCCGATCCGCATGCCGGATTACGAGGGCGACCGCAGCCTGCCGCCGGGGTCGGAGGAGGTGGCGGCTGCCTGGCGCC
>JAPPPC010000472.1 GCA_028817685.1 Rhodospirillaceae bacterium | reverse complement strand
CCCAACGCTGCCGATGAAATCCCCTTACCGAGAGAGGAAACCCCGCCGCCGGTGATAAAAATGAAACGCGTCATGGACGTGCAGTGTAATCCAATCGAAATGGCCCTGGAACAGAAATACGCCTTACGGGCCGAATTATCGCGCTAGCGCCAGAGCGGATCGGGGTTTGTTGGAGTCGCTTTCAGCGATCCTACAACCGGGTGAATCCGCTCTACACCTTTGACAATAGATCAGATTCACATGTTCGGAGGGGGCCGATAACGGTTCCTGCTAAACATGATCTGATCTAGCGAGACAGCGGAACCTGACCCTCTTTGGGCTCCTGAGTCTGCGTTTCCGTGGTGCCTGCCCGGTCCAAAATCGAATCAGAGGTCCCCCGATTCCCCGCCAGGATCGCCAGCGTGATACTTGTCATCATGAAACAGGCGGCCAGAACCGCCGTCGCACGGGTCAGAAAGTTCGCCGTGCCGCGCACGCTCATGAAGCCGCCGATGTTGCCACCGCCGCCGCCACCGCCGCCGATTCCCAAGCCGCCGCCTTCGCTGCGCTGCATCAGCACCGCCACGATGAGCAGGATCGCCAGGATGAGATGAATCACCAGAAGAACGGTTTCCATCGATTAGCTTTCAAAATTCGCCGCGAATTGCCGAGTATGTAGTCCCTGGCGCGTGAAAAGACCAGCCTCTCCTAGGGACAATGCGTCGCAATCGCCAAAAAGTCTTCCGCGACGAGACTGGCGCCGCCGACCAGCGCCCCGTCGACATCCGCCAACCCCATAAGCTCCGCGGCATTGCCGGGCTTGACCGATCCGCCATAAAGCAAGCGGACCTGACCGCCGAAATCACCGCCATGGCTGCCCGCAACCGTTGCCCGCATATGGCTGTGCATGGCCTGCACATCCTCCGCCGTCGGTGTGCGGCCGGTGCCAATCGCCCAAACCGGCTCATAGGCGATGACCGTGTTCGCCGCTGTGGCATTTTGCGGCAAGGAACCGCCGATTTGGCCGGCGACGACCGCTTCGGCCTGGCCGGCATCGCGTTCGGCTTCGGTCTCCCCGACGCAGATCACCGCGATGAGCCCGGCGCGATGTGCCGCCTGTGCCTTGGCATGGACGGTTTCGTCCGACTCGCCATGGTCCGCCCGCCGCTCGGAGTGTCCGACGATGACGAATCCGCAACCGGCATCCGCCAACATTTCCGCGCTGACATCGCCGGTATGCGCACCGCTTTCCGCGGCGTGGCAATCCTGCGCGCCGAGCGAGACGCTCGATCCGGCCAGCGCCGCGCCGACCGTGCCGATCAGGGTTGCCGGCGGACAGACGAGAAGATCGCACCCGACGTCGGACGCCCCCGCCGCTACCGATGCGGCAAGCGCCTTCCCATCGGCGGTGAGTCCGTTCATTTTCCAGTTTCCGGCAATTAGCATCGTACGTGACATAGCGGCTGCGGCCTCCCTCAAATGACTATCGGCGCCTGTTTATCACGCGCCTTCACGACGGACCACATATGCGTAATTGCGGTTGCGGGCCAGACAGGCGCCTCTTAATATGCCGCGCCACGCCGGAAGGCCGGTAATTTCAATGGTTTCAAGGATAGACCGGTATGCTCGAATTCCTCCGAAATGGCGTTCGAACCTGGTACTTCAAAGCGCTCCTGGGACTCCTCGTCCTCAGTTTTGCGATTTGGGGCGTGGGCGACATCTTCACGCCGGGTCTCAGCGGCAACACCGTTATCAAGGTGGGCAAGATCGAAATCGGCTCACAGCAGTTCTCCACGGCCTTCCAACGCCAGATGCAGAACCTGTCGCGAACCTTGGGCAGTAATTTCACGGTAGAGCAGGCCCGCGGCTTGCGGGTGCCCGAACGCGTCGTCGACGGCCTGGTCACCGAAGCGCTGTATGACAGCGAAGCGCGCGAGCTGGGCGTCACCGTTGGCGAGAACGCGCTGGTGCAACGTATCCGCAGCGAACCCGGTTTCCGAAATCAGCAAGGGCAGTTCGACCGTGGCGTGTACGAGCAAGCGCTGGCCGTCAACGGCTTCAGCGAAGAGCAATTCGTGTCGCGCCTGCATCAGGAACTGTCCCGGGAGCAGGTCGTCGGGAGTCTCACCCGCGACGTCCCCGTGTTCGAGACGCTCGCCAAGCGGCTCTACAGCTGGCACGAAGAAAAACGCGTTGCGTCCTACATCAAAATCCAGAACGACGCTTTCGCCGACGTCGGGACACCGGACGATGCCGCCCTGCAGAAATTCTACAAGGACAACGAGCGGCTCTTCACCGCACCGGAATATCGCAGCGCGACCTATGTCCATTTGACCAGCAAGGATGTGGAAAGCGATATCGATATTTCCGATGCCGATATTCAGGCGCTGTACGATCAGAACATCGAAGCCTACAAAGTCCCCGAACGGCGAACCGTTCAGCAGATGATTTTTTCGACCGAGGCGGAAGCCAAGGCGGGCGCCGCACAGCTTGCCGAGGGCAAGTCCTTTGCAGCGGTCGCCAAGGGTCTCCTGAAGCAGGACGAAGAGGCGACCAACATACTGGGGGAC
>JAPPPC010000391.1:10463-10797 GCA_028817685.1 Rhodospirillaceae bacterium | reverse complement strand
CTCGAACGGCTGGTCGAGACAGCCGCGGGTGTGCCTGTCTCGCTCGCGGTCATACCGTCGGGCACGACGGCGGCGTTGGCCAGTTGGGTGCGCACGCAACGCGGGGTAACGGCGCTGCAACACGGCTATGGGCATTCCAATCACGCGCCGGCGGGTGCAAAAAAATCGGAATTCGGCGACGACCGGCCGCTGTCGGACATGCGGGCTGAGATTGCGGCTGGCCGAACACGAATGGTTTCCCTGTTCGGCGACCGGTTTTTGCCGGTATTCGTTCCTCCTTGGAACCGGATGTCGGGCACGCTCGCTGATCCGTTGAAAGCGGACGGCTTTATTG
>JAPPPC010000391.1:0-10453 GCA_028817685.1 Rhodospirillaceae bacterium | reverse complement strand
GCCTATGGCCCACGTCAAACTGGCGCGAAAATTCCGACCATAAACTGTCACGCAGACCCGATTGAATGGCGCGGCAGCCGCGGGTTCGTCGGCGAGGACGCGATCTTGGGGCAAATTGTCGGTCATTTGTCGGCGCGCCGCGCAGGCCGTGTCGACGCAACGGAGGCAACCGGTCTGTTGACGCATCACCGAGATCAAGATGCGGCAGGCTGGAAATTCTTGTCGGACTTCGCTCACGTCATTTCAGAGCACCCGGGTTCGCGTTGGGTTTCTGTCGACATGGCCTTGTCGGGTGGGCGGTAATGATCCACTCCTATCCACTGAAAAGCCTCTATGGCGATTATGTTCGCACGCTCATCGGCTTGGTGTTCATGGGGGTGCCCTTCTATTTTGCGTTTCCCAATTTGTTTATGACCACCATCTTCGGCGGGCTGACGCTCCTGTTTCTGGTGTTTGGGATCCGAACGGCCCTTCGCCACGTCACCGCAATTCAAACGTCGCCGGAGGGCATTGCGGTTGTCGGGCTGGTGAGCAAGCGCATTGCCTGGAGCGATGTCGCCAAGGTCGATCTGAAATATTTTTCGACCAGCCGGGATAAGAAGAGCAAGGATGGCTGGATGCAGCTGAAAATTTGCGACGCCTCACGGTGCCTCAAAATGGAATCCAATCTGAGCGGATTCGAGCAGATCGTGTCGCGGGTCGCGGCAGTGGGATTTCATAACGGCGCGGAAATGAATGAGACGACGGTGGAGAATTTCACGGCGATGGGCGTTACCGTGGATCTTCCGGACGAAGATGAGGGCGACGGATGACCGAGAACCTGCTTTCCGTCGAAAATTTGCGGGTCCATTTCGACCTGCCAGAAGGCAAGATCGAAGCGGTGCGCGGTGTGTCCTTCCGTGTTCGCCCCGGCTCGACCGTCGCGCTTGTCGGTGAATCCGGTTCCGGAAAGTCGGTCGTGTCGCAGGCGATCATGGGTATCCTGCCGAAGGCGGCGCGTATCGGTGGTGGCCGAATCCAATTTCACAACAAGGCGCGCGGCAGTGCGCCCGTCGATATCGCCTCGCTTGATCCGCGCAGCAGCGCAATGCGCGCCATTCGCGGCGACCATATTTCGATCATCTTTCAGGAGCCGATGACCTCGCTGTCGCCGTTGCACACGATCGGCGACCAGATCAGCGAAGCGTTGCATCTGCACCGCGACTGTTCCAAGGCGGAAGGGCTGGAACTGACGGAGCAGATGCTGCGCCTGGTCGGCTTCCCCGATCCGGTCCGTGCGCTCAGAACCTATCCGTTCGAACTGTCCGGCGGGCTGAGGCAACGGTCGATGATCGCCATGGCGCTGATTTGCTGTCCCGGCCTTTTGATCGCCGACGAACCGACCACGGCGCTCGACGTTACGATCCAGGCGCAGATCCTCAAGCTGATCGTTGACCTTCAGGCCGAGCTCGGGATGGCGGTGCTGATCATCACCCACGATCTTGGCGTCGTCGCCAACATGGCCGATGAGATCGTCGTCATGTATCACGGCGAGATCATGGAGTCGGGGACGCTCGACCATATCTTCCGCGATCCGCAGCATCCGTATCTCAAGGCGCTGCAGCACGCAGTGCCGCGCTTCGATATGGCGCCCGGCGAACGCCTGGTGCCGATCCGCGCGATCGAGCCGACCCGCGGCTTCCTCCACGCCGAAAAAGAACCCTGGCCGGAAGGGGCCGACGATGCCGGGCCGATCCTCAAGGTCGAGAATCTGCACAAAGCGTTCACGATCCGGAAAGGCGGTTGGTTTGGCGGTGGCGACAACAGCGAGGTTGTCGCGGTCGACAGTGTGAGCTTCGACGTCCATCGCGGTGAAACGCTTGGCCTGGTTGGTGAAAGCGGTTGTGGCAAGACGACCCTGTCGAAAATGTTGATGCGGGCCATCACCCCGGATCATGGGGCGGTCACCTACAATGATCGCGGACAGCTGCGCGACGTGCTGGCGCTCAGCCAGGAAGAACTGATTCCGTTTCGCCGCAAACTGCAGTTCATGTTCCAGGACCCCTACGGGTCTCTCAACCCGCGGATGACGGTGTTCGACATCATCACGGAGCCCCTGGTCATCCATGATGTCGGCACGCCGGAAACCCGGCGGAAATATGCCAGTGAATTGATGGATCTCGTCGGGCTCGATATTCGGCATTTGAGCCGTTATCCGCACAGCTTCTCCGGAGGACAGCGGCAACGCATCGGGATCGCGCGGGCGCTTGCGCTGCAGCCGGACATGTTGATCTGCGACGAGCCGGTTTCGGCTTTGGACGTGTCGGTACAGGCGCAGATCCTCAACCTGTTAAAGGATCTGCAGGAAGAGCTGGGCCTGACTTATCTGTTCATCTCGCACAATCTGGCGGTCGTCGACTATATCGCCGACAGGATCGCCGTGATGTGCCGGGGCCATTTGGTGGAGACCGCGCGCAGCGAGGACATTTTCAAGAACCCGGTCCATCCGTATACGCGCGCCCTGCTGCGCGCCGTCCCGGAACCCAACCCGGACCGGCCATTAGATTTTTCGACAATCATGGAAGACCGCGCCTCGAACCCTGCCGAATGGCCGCACCCCTTCGCCGCCGGCGGCGGCGCGCGGCCTGTTATGCGGGAAGTCAGTGACGGCCACGCGGTGCGGGCCCTTCCGGACTCTGATTTGGGGGCGTGGATGTCATGAGAATGCCTGTCGCCGTATTTGCTTTGATCTTCGCGGCTCTTTTCGGGCCGGCGCAGGCAATGGAATTCATCGAAACGCCGTCACTCGAACCGCTGGTGAAAGAAGGCAAGCTGCCCCCCGTCGCAGAACGCGTCCCGGCGGAACCCTATATTTCCAGACTGGAAGAAAGCGGCCGTGAGATCGGCCGGCATGGCGGTACCCTCAACACGCTGATGGCCCGGTCGAAGGATGTGCGGCTGATGGTCGTCTACGGCTATGCGCGGCTGGTCAAGTTCAACCGCAAGCTGGAGCTGGAGCCCGACCTCCTGAAGAAGATCGATGTCGAGGAAGGCCGGATCTTCACGTTCCATTTGCGGCGCGGTCACAAATGGTCAGACGGCCACCCCTTCACGACGGAAGACTTCCGTTACTATTGGGAAGATGTCGCCAACCATGAAATGTTGGCGCCGACGGGGCCGCCGACGACCTTGCGTGTCGAAGGCGAGTTGCCCAAGATCACCATCATCGACAAGCACACGATCCGCTATGCCTGGTCGAAGCCGAACCCGGCCTTCCTGCCGGCACTGGCCGGCGCGCGGCCCTTCTACATCTATCGGCCGGCGCATTATTTGCGGAAGTATCACGCGCGCTACAAGGACGAAGCCAAGCTGAACGCGAAGGCCAAGAAGAAAGGCCAACGGAACTGGGCCGCACTGCACAACAAGTACGACCATCAGTACAAAAACAAGAACATCAAACTGCCGACCCTGCAGCCTTGGAAGAACACCACCAAGGGGCCGGCCGAACGGTTCGTGTTCAAGCGCAACCCGTTCTATCACAAGGTCGATACCGAAGGTCGGCAGTTGCCCTATATCGATCAGGTCAACTTGCGTATCGCCAGCGGTAAGATCATCCCGGCGCAGGTCGGCACCGGCCAGTCCGATTTGCAGGCTCGTTATCTTCGTTTCGACAATTTTACCTTCCTGAAGCGCAACGAAGAAAAGAGCGGCTACCACACCTATCTGTGGCGGATAGCCAAAGGGTCGCACATGACCCTGTTCCCGAACATGAACGTCAACGACCCGGTCTGGCGCAAACTGCTGCGCGACGTTCGTTTCCGGCGCGCACTGTCGCTAGGCATCAACCGGCACGAGCTGAACCAGGTGATCTATTTCGGCTTGGCCTTGGAAGCCCAGAACACGGTCCTGCCGGATAGCCCGCTGTTCCGGAAAGACTATCAGAAGGCCTGGTCGCGCTTCGACATCGAAACCGCCAACAAGCTGCTCGACGAGCTCGGGCTGGATAAGCGTGACGATCGGGATATCCGTTTGCTGCCGGATGGCCGGCCGCTCGAGATCATCGTCGAGTCCACGGGCGAAAGTACCGAGGAAGCCGACGTCCTGGAATTGGTCACCGACAGTTGGCGGCAGATCGGCATCAAGCTTCACACCAAACCGTCGCAGCGCGAGGTGATGCGCAATCGGATTTACGCCGGCGAGACGGTCATGTCGATTTCTTCCGGCCTGGAAAATGGGGTGCCGAGCGCGGACATGGACCCGAAGGGCCTGGCGCCGACCGGGCAGGTTCAATACCAGTGGCCGAAATGGGGACAGCACTACGAGTCGATCGGCCGTATGGGCAAAGCGATCGACATGCCGCAGCCGAAAAAACTGATGGGGCTGCACAAGAAATGGCTCTCGGCGACCTCTTCGGAAACGCGCAAGAAGATCTGGCACGAGATGCTGAAGATCAACGCCGACCAAGTCTATACGATCGGATTGATTTCCGGCGTGTTGCAGCCGGTTGTCGTGCGCAACACCCTGCGTAACGTACCCAACGAAGGTATCTACAACTGGGACCCCGGCGCCCATTTCGGAATCTATGAGCCAGACAGTTTCTGGTTCGCGGACGCCCCGGCAAATAAGACCGCGAATAAGTAGAAGACGCGAAGGAACGCTTCCATGCTCGGCTACGTGACCCGCAGAATCCTGGTGATGATTCCGACGCTGATCGTGATCAGCGCGCTGGTCTTCATCATCATCCAACTGCCGCCCGGCGACTATTTCACCACCTACATGAACGAGTTGCAAAGTCAGGGTGAAGCGGTCGATCCGGCGAAGCTGGAATTCATCAAGCAGCAGTACGGGTTCGACAAGCCGATGATCGAGCAGTACTTCCTTTGGCTCACCGGCATGCTGCAAGGTGACTTCGGGTATTCCTTCGAGTTCAGCAGACCGGTGTCTGAAGTCGTCGGCGACCGATTATGGTTGAGTTTCGTCGTTTCCTTCACGACCATTCTGTTCACCTGGATCGTGGCCTTCCCGATCGGCGTCTACTCCGCGGTCCGGCAATATTCCGTCGGCGACTATACGTTGACCTTTTTCGGTTTTCTCGGCCTGGCGACGCCGAACTTCCTGCTGGCGCTCGTCCTGCAATATGCGGCGTATATCTGGTTCGATACGTCGATTGGCGGGCTCATGGATCCGAAATTCATCGATCAGGGATGGTCCGTCGATAAGGCGCTATCGATCCTCGAGCATCTTTGGGTTCCGGTCCTTGTCATCGGTACCTCCGGTACGGCCGGGATGATCCGCCGGCTGCGCGCCAATCTGCTGGACGAATTGCACAAACAATATGTCGTCACCGCGCGGGCCAAGGGGCTGCCGCCGGGCAAGGCGCTGGTGAAATACCCGCTGCGCATGGCCCTCAACCCCTTCATCGCCGATATCGGCAATCTGCTGCCCGAAGTCATTTCCGGTGCGGCCATCGTGTCCATCGTGCTGTCGTTGCCGACCACGGGCCCGATGCTGCTCAATGCCCTGCAGAGCCAGGACATGTACCTTGCAGGGTCGTTCCTGATGTTCCTGGCGACGCTAACCGTCATCGGGACGCTGCTGTCGGATCTGGCGCTCGGCATGCTCGACCCGCGTATCCGGCTTGGCGGAGGGGCGGCGAAATGAGCGAAACTCCCATGGAACATTACGTCAACAAGGCGGAGTTCGATCCGAACCGCATCGTTAAGCTGACGCCGGAGCAGGAACGCTACTACATGGCGTCGCAATGGCAGCTGATGTGGTGGAAGCTGAAACGGCACCGGCTCGCGGTGATCAGCGGTGCGTTCCTGCTGCTGACCTACTTCTCGATCCTGATCAGCGAGGTGATCGCACCCTACAATCTGCACGCACGGCACACCGATTATCTGTATGCGCCGCCGCAATCGGTGCACCTGTTTCATGAGGATGAGTTCGTCGGCCCCTTCGTCTACGGCATGAAGCGCAGTTTGAATATGGAAGTGCTTCAGTGGGTCTATACCGAGGATACGTCGAAGGTTCACAAGATCCGATTCTTCTGCGTTGGTAACGACTACAAAGGCGCAACCTACGAATTCTGGGGGCTGTTCAAGGGCAGTTTCCATTTGGTCTGTCCGGCGACCGAGGGGCAGCTATTCCTGTTCGGCACCGACCGGCTGGGCCGCGACGTGTTTAGCCGGGTTGCCTATGGCGCGCGAATTTCGCTGACGGTCGGCCTCATCGGGATCACGATCAGCTTCATCATGGGCATCACGATCGGCGGGCTCGCGGGCTATTACGGCGGTTTCGTCGATGCCGTCGTTCAGCGGATCATCGAGATCATCCGCTCTTTCCCTTCGCTGCCGCTGTGGATGGCCCTGTCGGCGATCCTGCCAGTCACCTGGAGTCCGATTCTCGTCTTTGCCGGTATCACCGTCATTCTCGGTATGCTCGATTGGCCAGGGCTAGCGCGTGCCGTTCGTTCGAAACTATTGGCCTTGCGGGAAGAAGATTTCTGTACCGCCGCCCAGCTTATGGGCGCCAAACCAAGCCGTATTATCGGCCGGCATTTGATGCCGAGCTTCATGAGCCATCTGATCGCATCAGCGACCCTGTCGATCCCGAGCATGATCCTGGGCGAAACGGCGTTGAGTTTCCTTGGCTTGGGTTTGAGGCCGCCGATCACGAGTTGGGGCGTATTGCTGAACGAGGCGCAGAACATCAACGTGGTGGCGCTGTATCCGTGGCTGATGTTGCCGGTGCTGCCGGTCGTGCTGGTGGTGCTGGCCTTCCAATTCCTGGGCGACGGGCTGCGCGACGCCGCCGATCCCTACAAATAGACGGAACTCAGCGGGACGCGATCACCACCAGATCAACGCCGGTCGGAACCCCTTCGACCGCGACAGCGGCGCATCGCTCGCGCGTCGCAGGCGCGTGGTAGCCTTGCTGTTCGGCCAGGTCGAAAGCATCGCAGGTCGTCAGCGCCCGCGACGCCGCGGTCCGGTTATGCTTTTCCAGCTTGGCGCACAGATTCACCGGATCGCCGATCACCGTGTATTCCAATCTGGTGTCGTCGCCGACGGCTCCGAAGATGATGCGCCCGGTGACCACCGCCATACCGATTGAGATCGGCGGCCGGCCAGCGGCCGCGCGGTCGGTGTTCCATTCATCCGCCGCCGCGATCAGCGCATCGACGGCCTGCATCGCATCGGCCGCGTAACGGTCGCTTGGCAACACCGCACCGAACGTCGCCAGAATGCCGTCACCGAGAAACTTATCGATATTGCCGCCATGGTCCTGGATGATCGGCACCATGCGCGATTCGTACTCGTGCAACAGCTGGATCAGGTCCGAGGGATCCATGTCGTTGGCCATGGCGGTGAAGCCGCGGATATCGACATTCAGGATCGCCGCTTCGCGCGCCTCGCCCTGCCCCGGGCGGATCTGTTGATCGGAATGGGTGATTTTCGATGCGATTTCGGGCGAGATCGGCCGCTGCGGTCGCTTCGATGACAGACCGTTCCAGCAGTTTACGCGCCTTCACCAGCGCCACGCACAGGATACCGGTGACCATCAGGATCGAGATGACCTTGTCGAACTCCGCGCCTAACAGAATCGTATTGGACGTCATGTAGGCGACATAGTCCCGGGTGATCATGTTGTCCTGCGGGTCGATCGACACGACGTAAAACACCAGCGCCAGCCAGCCCAGTGCGGAAAAAAGCCCGGCCAACAGGACGAAGCGCGCCTCGAAACGAAGCGCGCGCAGGGCGATGAATATGAACACGTAAAGCAGGGTGGGCGCCTTCAGATAAAAGGACGCCGGCTGATCGTATTGGATGTGGAAGCTCCAGATCAGCATCATCAGCAAAGTAAGGTCGGCGGCGACCGACAGGGTAAGGAACCAGGCAGGCAACCTGATTCGATAGGCCAGCCAGACGCGCAGGATCGAAAAGGCAAAATAGGCGGCAAGCGACATGCCGACCGGTGTCATCCAAGGATCGATATCCGACGTTTTCGGTGATATCGGGTAGAGCGATCCGAAGGTCTCGATTATGCCGAACTGAATCCATGCGATCAGCCGTTCCGCGGCGTCCTGCTGTTCCGCAATGGCCAGGCGAACGCGGTCGGGAACGTCGCCGTCGGACGCGTTACCGCCTATCAGTTTTGAGAGTGCCTGCAGCATGATTTCGCGATCTACATCAACTTTGCGCCGCTGTGGGTATCATCGTCCGAAAACGCGGATAATCTGACAATTCGATTCCTGTGTCCCTTCAAACCGCGTCACCCTTTCTTGAGCCAAAGACTGGATTCGTGAGCGCCTTCGGGCAAGGGCAGCTGTTCGACCACGGTTCCCGCCAAGGCCTCCCCCATTCGGCTGGCGACGTAATGGCTGGCGAACAGCGGATGCCAGCCGTTCCCCGTCAACAGGGGCGCGACGCCAAGCTGCTCGTTGTAGCCGCGCCACGCCCATTCCGTGGGGTAGTCGTCGGGCAGGAACACATCGTGGATATGCACGAAGACGCCCTCCGGCAATGACGGCAGCACATGATTCAACAACAAGTCCACATCGCTTCCCGGCATCAGGATGTGGCTGGAGTCGATCGCCAGGAAGTCGCCGGCGGACAGGGAAGCGAAGGGTTCGGTACCGGCATCCTGGACCGTCTTGCGGATGATGCGGACATTGTCGAGCCCATCGAGCACGGCGCGCGGCGCAGGATCGATCGCTGTAATCGCGGTCGCAAGGCCGCCATCCTGGGCCGCGCGGGCGAAGAAACGCGTGGAATGGCCGGAGCCGATCTCGACGATCCGCGCCGGCCTATGGTGCCGCACCATCGTATAGGCTGCCGCGCCATCCAGTCGTGGGAACCAGTCCTGTCCCCAGCGCGGTGCCGGTGCGGGACGATCGCCGATCGCCAGCAATTCGGTGCGCAATCCTTCCATATGCTCAAGGCAGGTCGTGAATTGTTGCCGGTACCGTTCAAATGCGGCCTCGACAGGTGCGTAGGCGGCGCGGGATCCGGCTGACGGCAGCGTCGCCGCATAGCGGTAGGGTATCAGGAACGCGCGCGGTTCAAGACCCAGGACGGTGGGCAGGCCAAATTGAAGGCGGCGGCGCCAGGCGCGAAACCCGGTCATGGCCGTAACGTCATGCCCTCGCGCGCCACGACAGTGCCGGGTCGCGCTGCTTCGGCCTGCCGGGCCACTTCGTCCATGAAGTCGTCGTCATGTGACGGGTCGTGGTGAAAGATGACCAGAGTCTTGGCGCCTGCGGCTTCGACCAGCCGGATGCCTTCCTGCCAGGTCGAATGACCAAACCCCTTGGAGCGGGGGTATTCCTCATCGGTGTAACAGGAGTCGTAAATCACCAAATCTGCGCCGGCGATCAGGTCCAGAAGATTCCGGTCGGGGCCATCCTCGAAATGTTCGGTGTCGGTCAAATAGCAGATCGACCGGCCGTCGAAATCGATCCGGTATCCGGTCGCGCGGTTCGGATGGTTAAGCGGCGCCGTGCGAATCGTGACCCCATCGCACGGCGTGATGACCTCGCCGCAATTGAAGTTGTTGTAGGTTACATCGGCTTGGAAAATATCCGGCGGAACCGGAAACAGCGGGGCGATCATCAATTCGATCAGGACGTGCTGCAAGGTGTTTTCCGGTAACAAGTGCCCGGCCCAAAGCCGGATCTGGTTGCCGGGAATAAAGAACGGGATGAAGAACGGTAGGCCGCAGACATGATCGAAATGGCTGTGGGTGAAGAAGATGTCCGTATCCAGCGGCCCTTGGGCGACCAGTTTGCCGCCCAGTTTACGCAGGCCTGTTCCACCGTCGAAAATCAACCGGCGGTCGCCGCACATGACTTCCAGGCAAGAGGTATTGCCGCCATAGCGAACCGTTTCGGGGCCGGGACAGGCGATACTGCCGCGAACACCCCAAAAGGTGACGTTGAATTCCTGCTGATCCGCCATCCTGCGTGGCTCCAGCGTGTTCGTCTCCGTCGCACCGCAACGCGGTGCGCCCCGAAAAGGCGAAGATAACCCACCCACGATCCTGCGTCATGGAGGAATAAGAAGCGGTTAAGAAAAATGGTGCCCCGTTCAGGCGGCGAAGCTGGACCGTAACTGGGCCGCCCAACGACCGCCAAGGTTGGCGATGACCCAGAGTGACCGGAACTGGCCCATCACCGAGCCGTCGGCGCGGTAGCGCGAAAACTGGACGTCGAAATGAACCTTGTCCGCTCCGGCCGCGATAACGTTGCGAAAATCGAACGCGCTGTGGTCCCAGCCCTCGCCCGCCCGTGCCAGGAAATCGGCGAAATACTGATCCGACGTTTCCCATATCTGCACCCGGCCCTGCGACAGCCGGTAATGCGGGAAATGCAAGGTTTCCGCTAGCGCGGCTTCGTCGCGCGCGTTGAGGGCGGCGAAATGTGCATCGAGCAACTCCAACCCGGCGGCGACCGCAGCATCGTTTTGGATTCCGG
>JAPPPC010000841.1 GCA_028817685.1 Rhodospirillaceae bacterium | reverse complement strand
CGATCATGTTGGCTCGAAGGTGTAAAGCTTTCGCTTCAGATCGACTTTCACGTTGGGTGGACGGCGGAGCATTTCGAAATTGTCGTAACCTTGCTTAAGGTTCAGCCAGAAATCCTTCCATACCGACACCGTGTGATTGCTCATATTGGCTTCTGTCATGCGGAAGGGGAAAGCGTGAACCCGAAAGAACGGCTGACCACCGCGCAAAGCCGCTTCCACGACGTATAGATCTCCTCGATCTCGGTATCACCCATCGCGTAGCAGCCAATCGATACGCAATCGCCATGAACCATGAGAGCGCTGCCTGTCCACGCGCGCAGTCGATCGTACCGGTTCGGATAACCAAGACTGAAGGACATGTGGTAACGGCTCCACGGATTGAGGCTTGCCGGCGTGACGAAATAGCACCCTTCTGGTGATTGATCGTCCCCTTCTTTCTGCTTGGGACCGAGCTCACCGGAAAAATTACAAATCTTGTATGCCTTGAATAAGGAAAACTGACCGTTTCGTCGCTATACTGACCGAATAACGGGACAGGAAGGAACCGTCATGCACCGCTTGGGCGAGATCGAAATCAGCCGCGTCGTCGAGAGCGAACAGCCGTTCGTCAATCTCTACGATTTCATACCGGACGCCACCGAAGATGTGCTGGAGGCGAACCGGGACTGGCTGATACCGAAATATATCGACCCGGCTTCGATGATGATCATTCTCAACATCCAGTCCTACGTGTTGAAGACGCCCAACCACACGATCCTGGTCGATGCCTGTGTCGGCAACCACAAGGACCGGCCGGGCCGGCCCATGTTCCACCAGTTGAATACGCCCTATCTGGACACGCTCGCCGCGGCCGGCGTGCAGCCGGAAGACATCGACATTGTCATGTGCACGCACTTGCATGTCGACCATGTCGGCTGGAACACCAAGCTGGTCGATGGGCGCTGGGTCCCCACCTTCCCGAACGCGAAATACGTTTTCGCTCGCAAGGAGCACGATTTCTGGCTGCAGCGCGAAAAGGACGGCAGCCAGGGCCCCGTGCCGAACGTCTATGACGACAGCGTGCTGCCCGTCGTCGAGGCCGGTCAGGCGGTTCTCGTCGATTCGGACCACGAGGTCGATCATGGCATCTCGCTGGAGCCGGCGCCTGGTCACACGCCGGGCAATATTGTGCTCAACCTGTCATCCGGCGGCGCAAACGCGGTGCTGACCGGCGACGTCATCCACCATCCGATCCAGCTGGTCCGTCCGGAATGGTCGAGCCGCGCCTGCGAGGACCGGGTTCTGTCCGGTAAGACCCGCCGCGCCCTGATCGAGCGCCACGCGGACACCGACACGCTGATCGCCCCGGCGCATTTCGCCTCGCCCACCATGGGCCATATCTGCAGCCATGGCGACGGCTTCCGGTTCAACCTGCTTGGCGAGAGCTAAAGGGGCGCTTCCGCCTAGAAGGGTGTGTCGCCGGCGATCGTGATGCGGTGCATGCGGCGGCGTTCATTATAGTCAGCAACGGCGAAATGCTGGACCGACCGGTTATCCCAGATCGTCAAAGTGCCCGGCCGCCAGCCGACTCGGCAGGTGAATTCCGGCCGCACCGAATGGGACCGCAAATAGGCCAGGATCGGTTCCGCCTCGGCTTCGTCGAACTCGTACAGGCTCTTCACATGATTGCCCATATAGAGTGCCTTGCGTCCCGTCTCCGGATGGGTCCGGAACAGCGGGTGCGCCGACTCGGTTTGCAGGTTGCCGGGATCGCGTAGTTTCGCCAGCATCTGAGCGTTACCTGCGTAACGATCCTTACGCTGCGGTCGGCCGCCCTGCTTGAACTTGTCGCCGCTGCACCAGCTCTTCACGTCAGCCAGCATATCCTGCATGCCCTCCGACAGCGCGTCGTAGGCAAGGTGCATGTTGGCGAAGATCGTGTCGCCGCCGCAGCTTGGCGTTTCCTTCGCGTATAGCATGGTCGCCTTGGCCGGCTGCGGGTTGAACATCTGATCGGTGTGCCAACTCGATCCAAATGTGTACTGATCGCCAGGCTCCTTGATGATCTCAAGGATTTCCGGGTGGTCGTCCATCCCCTTCATGTAGGGGTGGTAATGGATTTCGCCGAAGCGCAGCGCGAAAGCGAGCTGCTGGTCCGGTGTGATCTCCTGGTCGCGCAGCACGACGACATGGTGGCGCAGCCAGGCGTCGTAGAGTTCGTCGAAAACTTCATCTTCGAGTGCGGCGAGGTCCACACCCTGTATTTCCGCCCCCATCGAGCCGGCAATCGGCGACACGGTTATGTGTTTGTACGCCGTCGTCGATCCATCCATCGAGCCCGTCCTCACAAACGTTAGCAACTGTGCGATTTTAGCGTTTCGGTACCGGCTGAGGCAAAAAGCGCCAGTCTATTCTTCCGGCACCTTCCCCATTTCCGGTGGCCTGGATTTGATCATGGTGATCCCGACAGCGGCGATGATCAGCGCACCCACGGCGACGACGGCGGCGCCCACGAAGGCCCAGACCTCACCGATACGGTCCGCCAGCGGGGTGTAGAAGCCTTA
>JAPPPC010000642.1 GCA_028817685.1 Rhodospirillaceae bacterium | reverse complement strand
ATATCGATGGCCAATGTCGATGAATGCAGATTAGAGGGGTGGTGTTTCCGGCGGATTTCTTCCGAAGAGAATAATGTTTCAATTGTTTCTATGGTTAACAAAGCTGCCGCATGCGCTCCCGGACGCCACTCGCAACGAGGCGGTACTAGCGAAAACCGGGGGCGTTGATTAAGCTTATGGCTTCAATTCAGACATAAAGGACCGTCGGCATGCGCTTTCAGGATGTCAGAGACTATGTGCGGGATGAGCCGGAGCGGGGCGCTTTTCGTGTCCATCGCGACCTGTTTCGCGACCCGGATCTGTTCGAATTGGAGATGGCGCACATCTTCGAGGGCGGCTGGGTCTTCGTCTGTCTCGATAGTCAGGTGCCGGAGCCGCACGATTTCTATGTGACCAAGGTCGGCCGCCGTTCGGTCATGGTGACCCGCGACGGGCAGGGCAATCTGCACTGCTTCTTCAATACCTGCCGGCATCGGGGGGCCACCCTGTGCCACACCGAGAGCGGCAACTGTAAGGTCCATATTTGCGAGTATCACGGCTGGTCCTACGGCTCCGACGGTGCCAATACCGATATCAAGGATCGCGATATCGGCGAGTATGGCGTGGCTTTCGACGAGGCCGGTCATGACCTCATCCCGGTACCGCGGTTTGAGCGTTATCGGGAGCTCTGCTTCGTCAGCCTGAACCCGGATGTGATGCCGCTGGAGGATTATCTCGGCGATGCGCGTACCATGATCGACCTGGTCATGGATCAAGGCGAGGATATGGAATTGATCCCGGGCCGGTCGCGCTATACCTACCAGGCCAACTGGAAACTCCAGATGGACAATGGCGAGGACCCCTATCATCTGACTTCGACCCATCGCGGGTTCGCGAAAATCGTCTATCGCCGTGAGGCGGGGGAGAGTGGTAACAAGCAGGTGGTGTCGCCGAACTTCAAGCGGCGTTTCGCCATGCCGGCCGGGCAATTCAATTTCGACAACGGCCACGGTGTGATCTGGAATGATCATCCGAAGCCGGAAGATCAGCCGCTTTACGGCTCGATCGATGAGGTCCGTAAACGGGTTGGCGAGACGCGGGCGAAATGGATGCTGCGTGCGCGCAACCTGACAATCTTTCCGAACCTGCAGCTCGCCGATAGCACATCGCTGATATTGCGTACCTTCACGCCGTTGGCCGTCGATCGTACGGAGATGAACCTGTGGAGCCTCGGTCCGAAGGAGGAAGCGGACGAACAGCGTGAGAAACGCATTCGCCAGCATGAGGATTTTTTCAACGTTTCCGGTCTCGCGACACCGGACGACACGATCTGTTACGAAGATTGCCAGGCCGGTTTCGATGCGATGCCAACCGATTGGCTTCAGAGCTTCGAACGCGGCGTCGGCGTTGTCTGCGAAGGCCCCGACGAGCATGCGGACGAACTCGGCATTCATCCGTCGCACAGCATGCAGGGCGGCTACGGCCTGCAGGGTGAAATTGTCTTCCACGCAGCATATCGCGAATGGGTGCGCCGGCTGTCCAGCAACCGGGCGCTGGCTGCGGAATGACCGAAGCGGCGGACAGAGCGGCGCTCCTTGCCGCAGGAACTGAGTTGCTGAATCGCGAGGCGCTGTATCTGGACGAACAGCGCTGGAAAGATTGGATTTCTCTGTACCAAGAGGATTGCATCTTCTGGGCACCCGCCTGGAAGACGGATACGGAACTGACCAACGACCATATTCGCGAGATTTCGATCTTCTATTTCAAGTCCCGCGCGGGCCTAGAGGACCGAGTCTGGCGCATCGAATCCGGTGAGGCGCCGTCGCTCAATCCGCTGCCGCGCACGACACACACGATTTCCAACTCGGTGTTGGAGGTAGGCGCTTCCGCAGATGCGATGACCCTGCATTCCGCCTGGACTTGCCATGTGTTCTTTCTGCGCAATCGGACGCAGCATGTCTTTTTCGGTCGCCGTACGGACGACCTCATAAAGACAGCGGATGGCTGGCGAATTCAACGCAAGAAAGTCGTCCTTATGAACGACTACGTCCCGGCGATCATCGACGTATTCTGCGTTTAGGTCACTAACCGGTCCGTCCGGTTCTGAAAGATTGTTTGAATGGCTGAAAGCGATCAGGAGACGATCAGCGCCGTCGCGCTTGTTACCGGCGATATGGCCGAGTCGGTGGCTTTCTACCAGGCGCTCGGCTTTGAAGTGACATATGGCGGGGCTGATGCGCCGTTCATCTCGCTGCGATTTGGAGCCTGCTTCGTCAATCTAGCCTTCAGGGACATCGAGACGCCCGTGCCGTGGTGGGGGCGCGTCATCTTCCATGTGCCCGATGTAGACGCGGTCTACGCGCTGGCCGTTGCGAACGGATTCGCCGTCGAAGCGGACCCACGCGACGCGCCATGGGGCGAGCGTTATTTTCATGTGCTCGACCCATCGGGCCATCAACTGAGCTTCGCAAAACCGTTGTGATATACTCGCCTTAGCGATGTGACGAGAGGAACCGACAATGCCGATTCAGAGAGTGGGCCATGTGGTCCTGAAGATGCGCGATCTCGACGAAGCCAAGCGCTTCTACAA
>JAPPPC010000510.1 GCA_028817685.1 Rhodospirillaceae bacterium | reverse complement strand
GCGAAGCCCCTCGCCCTCACCCACAAACTCAATTTCGGCAGTCCGGAGCGCGAACCCATCATGGGGCAGTTCGTCGGCTGAGTGACGTGTATCGGCGCTGCCGCCGCGGCCCTCGACTTCCCCGTCGTCTCCGGAAACGTCTCCTTCTACAACGAGACCAGCGGTGAGGCGATCCTGCCGACCCCGGTAATCGGCGGCCTCGGCCTCATCGACGATCTGTCGAGAACGGCGCGGGTGGCTTTTGCCGGCGAAGATGAGGCGATCGTTCTGATCGGTGAGACAACCGGCTGGCTTGGCGCCTCTTCTTATCTGCAGGAGGTCGTGGGACAGCGGGACGGCGCCCCGCCGCCGGTCGATCTGACCCTGGAGCGCAAGAACGGCGAATTTGTCTTCGCCCAGATCGCGGCGCGGCACGCAACGGCCTGCCACGATATCTCTGATGGCGGCCTGATCGTGGCCCTCGCCGAAATGGCGCTCGCGGGCGATCTGGGTGCGGAGATCGAGCCGGCGGACCAGGACGTTCCGTTGCACGCCTGGCTCTTCGGTGAGGACCAAGCCCGCTACATATTGACCACGACGGACCCAAAGGCGATGCTTGCCGCAGCAGAGGAAGCGGGTGTGTCCGCAGCGGTGATCGGGCGTACGGGCGGCCGTTCGTTGACAGTGGGCGGTTCGCATACCATATCGATTAGCGAGTTACGCAACGCGCACGAAATGTGGTTGCCGGACTACATGGCAGCGCCCTAGCGGCAGCGGCGTACAGGGAGAACGACGATGGCAATGAATCAGTCGGACATCGTGCAGATGATCAAAGAGGCGATCCCGGATGCGGAAGTCCAGATCGAGGATCTGCGCGGCGACGGCGACCACTACGCGGCCTACGTCCGTTCGGCGGAGTTCAAGGGAAAAACCCGCGTGCAACAGCATCAAATGGTCTATAAGGCCCTGCAAGGCCGTATGGGCAATGAGTTACACGCGCTCGCGCTGCAGACATCGGTGCCGGATACGGCATAGGCAGCCGCGCGGCCGCGCTTAGAGAGGAAGGAAGCGATTATGAGCGACAATCCCGTCTTCGGACGCATCAAGGACGAAATCGATAGCAATGACGTCGTGCTGTACATGAAGGGCTCGCCGGTCTTTCCGCAGTGCGGTTTCTCCGCCGCCACCGTGCAGGCGCTGACCCTGCTGGGCGTGAAATTCAAGGGAATCGACGTTCTTCAGGACCCGAGCATCCGCGAAGGCATCAAGGAATTCTCGAGCTGGCCGACCATCCCCCAGCTTTACGTGAAGGGTGAATTCGTCGGCGGCTGCGATATCGTGCGCGAGATGTACGAGACCGGCGAACTCGGCCAGTTGATGGAAAGCAGCGGCATCGAGACTCAGGCCGAAACCTAGACTTCGATCCCGTAAGCAAGCGTGAAGGGCCGCATCCGCTGCGGCCCTTTTCCGTTTTGAGGCAATCCCTTATCGCTTGCTTCGAACTCAACACATGAGCACACTGCGCCGAAAGAGGATCCTATGAACCCATGAGCGTACTTCTTGGCTGCATAGCGGACGATTTCACCGGTGCGACGGACCTGGCCGGGACGTTGGTCCGCGAAGGGATGCGTTCGGTTCAAATGATTGGCGTGCCCAGCGGCCCGGCACCGGACGTGGATGCCGTCGTCGTGGCGCTGAAATCCCGCACCGCCCCGGTGGAAGAGGCCATATCGGAATCCCTGGCGGCGCTGGACTGGCTGCGCGAAGCCGGTTGCCGGCAATTCTTCTTCAAATATTGTTCGACCTTCGATTCGACCGCCGAAGGCAATATCGGCCCGGTCGCCGAAGCGCTGCTGGAGGCGCTGGGCAGCGATTTCACCATCGCCTGCCCCGCCTTCCCCATGAACCAGCGCACCGTCTGCAAAGGCTATCTCTTCGTCGGCGACGTGTTGCTGAACGAGTGTGGCATGCAAGATCATCCCCTGACCCCGATGACGGACGCCAATCTGGTGCGCGTGCTCGACGCGCAGTCACAGGGCGATGTCGGCCTCGTGGATTACGCCACCGTGCACCGCGGCGCGGCCGCCGTGAAAGAGGCCTTTGGGCAGTGCCAGGCGGGCGGCACCCGTTTCGCCATCGTCGATGCCTTGAACGACCCGGACCTCATGACGATCGGGGAAGCCTGCGCCGACATGCCCCTGATCACCGGCGGATCGGGCGTCGCGATTGGCCTTCCCGCGAATTTTCGCAAGGCCGGGCTTCTGGACAATCCGGAAGCCGCGGACAAATTGCCCGACATTGCCGGACACGCCGCAGTTCTGGCCGGCAGCTGTTCGCGCGCAACGCGCCAGCAGATCGAGATTATGTCGGCCAGACACCCTTCGCTCAAAATCGATCCGATGACATTGGCGGAAAGTCCGCAAAGCATCGCGGAAGCATTGGAATGGGCGACACCACGGCTCGCTGACGGTCCCGTCCTGATCTATGCCTCGGCCGATCCGGAAGAGGTTCAAGCGGCGCAGGACGCGCTCGGCGTACAGCGCGCCGGCGCCCTGGTCGAGGACGCCATGGCGGATATCGCCTGCGGATTGGTCGCCGC
>JAPPPC010000174.1 GCA_028817685.1 Rhodospirillaceae bacterium | reverse complement strand
CAACGAAGACGTCATCGAGAAATACCGCTTGCCCTAGGCAGCGACGAACCAAGGAACCATACATGCCATTCTAAGACCTCAACAAGGATCTGGACGAACGCCGCGCCAAGGTCCTGAAAATGGGCAAGCCGGCCATCTTGGAAAAGATGAAGAATGAGGGTTTGCTGAACGCGCGCGAGCGGCTCGACTACCTGTTCGACAAGGGCAGCTTCGTTGAATCCGGCATGCTGGCGACAGCATCGCGGCCGGAAGTCCGCGACAAGGCGCCGGCCGACGGCAAGGTCGCCGGTTACGGCAAGATCAATGGGCGGTGGGCCGCCAGCGTATCGAACGACTTCTCGGTCATGGGCGCGTCGAGCGCGTTGATCAACCTGAAGAAGATGAAACACATCAAGGATGTCGCGAACAAGCGCGGCATGCCGATCGTGTGGCTGGGCGAGTCTTCGGGCTCGCGCATGCCGGACCGCATGGGGGCACAAGGCCGTGTGATCATCGCGCAAGACCCCTATGAGTACCGGCGCATGCGCGAAACACCCTGGATCACGGCGCAGCTCGGCGCCTGCTACGGCTCATCCACTTGGTATGCCTGCATGTCTGACTTCGTTGTCATGCGCAAGGGCGCGACCATGGCGGTCGCCAGCAGTCGGGTCACCTCGATGGCGATCAATCAGCCGGTCTCGAACGAAGAGCTCGGTGGCTGGAAAATGCACACCTCGACCAGCGGCCTCGTGGACGTCGCGGTGGATACGGACGAGGAAGCGCTCGATATCTGCAAACAGTTCCTCTCCTACCTGCCGAGCCACCATATGGAAGCCCCGCCGGTCGCTCCCGTGCCGGCAGGATCGGACACGGCGATCGAAAAGATCGTCGATATCGTCCCCGAGGAACGCCAGAAGGTCTACAACATGCGCCACGCGGTCGAGGTCATCGCCGACCGCGACAGCGTGTTCGAAATGAAGCCGCGTTATGGCCGTTCGGTCCTCACCTCTTTGGCACGCTTGAACGGGCATACGGTCGGGTTCCTTGCGAGCAACCCGCTGTATAAGGGCGGCGCGGCGGATCCGGACGGCTGCTGCAAGGCGGCGAGCTTCATCGTCTTCTGCGACTCCTTCAACATCCCGATCATCATGCTGGTCGACGTGCCGGGCTTTCTGATCGGCGTCGATGGCGAGCGCAAGGCGGCGCCCGGCAAGATCATGAACTGGATGAATGCCCTGTCGCTCGCGACGGTTCCAAAACTGTCCGTCATCCTGCGCAAGAGTTACGGTCAGGCCTATATCAACATGGCCGGCAACAAGGGATCGGATGAAATGGCATTGTGGCCGACCGCCGATGTCGGCTTCATGGACCCGCATACCGGCGTGAATGTTGTCTTCGGTATGAAACAGGAAGACGATCCGGAACTGTTCGCAAAGCGCGTCGAGGAATTGCAGCGCGATGCCGCGCCCTGGGAATTGGCGGCCATGTATGAGGCGCAGGACGTAATCAAACCCCAGGAGACCCGCCAGCACCTGATCAACATGCTGGAGGTACACCGCCTGCGTATGACCAATGGTGTCGGCGAGCATCTGATGCGGACCTGGCCGACCAGCATCGTCTGACGCCTGTGCCCGACATTCGCAGTCTGATCGCCGCGGCCCGAAGCGATGGCCGCAGCTTGCTCGACGAAGGTACCGGCAAGCGCGCCTTGGCCGAGTTCGGGATCGCCGTGCCCCGCGGCTTGGTCGTTTCGGAGCGCAGCCAGGCTGCATCCGCCTGCGCCGAACTGCGGGGGCCGTTCGCGGTCAAAGGGGTTTCCCGGGATGTCGTACACAAATCGGACCTCGGTGCCGTACGCTTGGGGCTTCCCGACGCAACGGGCGTCGAAATTGCGATCGACGAGATCGAAACGGCCCTCAAGGGCAATGAGGCCCGAATAGATGGCTATCTCATCGAGGAAATGGCGCCGCCCGGGCAAGAGCTGGTGATCGGCGGAATCGTCGATGCGCAATTCGGTCCGATGGTCATGGTCGGACTCGGCGGCGTGTTCGTCGAAATATTCAAGGACACCGCCTTTCGCTTGTGTCCGATCACCCGCGCGGATGCGGGCGCCATGCTCGACGACCTGGTTGCGGCTCCGATGCTCGCCGGTGCCCGGGGTCAACAACCGATTGACCGTGAGGCGGTGATCGATGCCTTGTGCGCTGTCGGCGGCAGCGACGGGCTGTTATGGCGGTATCGCGACGAAATCGTGGAAATTGACATCAATCCGCTTATCGCAGCCCCTCAGGGTGCGGTGGCAGCGGACGCGCGGATCGTTTTGAGCCAAACACCTGCCGCGCAAATCGACGCCCCTGTCCTCAAGAAGGATGCCGAAATCCGCACCTTCTTCGCGCCGCTGTTCGCGCCGAAAAGCATCGCGGTCGTCGGCGCCTCCGCTTCAACCACGAACAGAGCCAACACCTATATCGGGCAGTTGCGCGATTACGGGTTCGAAGGGGCGATCTATCCGATACATCCCTCCGCCGATCGGATCGATGGCCTCCCGGCATACCCTTCATTGGGAGAAACGCCGGGCCCGGTCGATTACGCCTATATCGCAA
>JAPPPC010000209.1 GCA_028817685.1 Rhodospirillaceae bacterium | reverse complement strand
TGCCGCGGGGCAACTCCTAAGCAATGCTCTTCAATTCCCTCCCGTTCCTCGCAGGGTTTCTGCCAGTCGTCCTCATCGTCACGGTTGGGGTGACGAAATTCGGCGGCCGGCGCGCCGGGGTCCTTTTCCTGCTTATCGCGTCCCTCGGCTTCTACGCCTATGCGTTTCCGCCGCATCTCCTGCTCTTGTTGTTTTCGATCTTTGCGAACTACTTGTTTGGACTGCAACTGGCCCGCAAGCCGAACGGGGCGATGCTGTCGATTGCGGTCTCGTTCAATCTTGGTCTCTTGGGATGGTTCAAATACGCCGGGTTCTTCGCCGAAAGCTTCAGCGCACTCTCGGGCGTAACATTCGCAATACAAGTTGTCCTGCCGCTGGCGATTTCCTTTTTTACGTTTCAGCAGATCGCCTATCTCGTCGATATAAGGCGCGGCGAGGCGAAGCCGCATGGCTTTCTCGACTACTGCTTCTTTGTCGGCTTTTTTCCGCAGCTCATAGCCGGCCCCATCGTGCACCATCGCCATGTGATTCCGCAGCTCTCGGGCAGCCGGTTTCTGAGATTTCACGGTACAGACCTAACAGTGGGATTCGCGCTCTTTGCGATCGGTCTCTCCAAGAAAGTACTCATTGCGGACAATCTGCGATTCACCGCGGACCGAATATTCGATGCCGCCAGTTTGGGCGTCGAACCGAGCTTCACGGAAGCTTGGGTCGGCATCCTTTGTTACAGCTTCCAAATCTATTTCGACTTTTCCGGCTACTCCGATATGGCGCTTGGTCTCGGACGGATATTCGGACTGCGGTTGCCGAAGAACTTCGAGTCACCCTACAAGGCTGGCAGCATCATCGAATTTTGGCGCCGCTGGAACATTACGCTTTCGCATTTTCTGCGCGATTATCTTTACTTCCCGCTTGGCGGAAATCGGAACGGCACGGTGATGCGGTATTTGAACCTCTTTATCGTGATGCTGTTAGGCGGCCTGTGGCATGGCGCGAGCTGGACTTTCGTCGTATGGGGCGGCTTACACGGTGCCTATCTCGCTCTGAATCACGCGTGGCGATACTGCGTGCCGTTTGCGCTGCCGCGATTCGCCAACCTATCGCTCACCTTTGTCGCCGTCTGTTTTGCTTGGGTGTTTTTTCGCGCCGGAAGCTTCGACGAAGCCTTCGTCATTGTCCGGGCGATGTCAGGTTTGGGTACTCAGGCGGCTCTAAGCGCTGCCCTGTTGGAGGATTTGGCAACCACGCCCGCACTTTTTGTTTTTGCCGCTCTCGTGACATGGCTTGCGCCGAACAGTCTTGAATTGGTCAAGCCGCTGGACGCCGGTCGTCTGACGACGCTGCGTGCCAATCTTCTGATGCTGGGAACCGGAACGGCTACGGCATTCGCAATCTTTACGATTTTCTTCGCTGGATCCTATGAATTCATCTACTTCCAATTCTAAACGCAGCCTTTTGCTATATGCGTTGACGGTTCCGATTGTCTTGGCGGCACTAATGGTGGCAAGCGAGTGGCTGGTGCGGGCGCATGTGCTGCCCATCGAGGATTTTCCGGCGCACCGGGCACTCTACACAGCGACCGACGTTCGGAATGTCGCGTTGGGTGACAGCCATGTCGCGCGCGGTTTCGCACCGCGTCGGGAATTCGTGAATCTGGCTTTTCCGTCCGAGGCAATTCCTCAGACTGCCTGGAAGGCGCGCCGGTACTTTTCGCGGCGCGATCCGGAGAAAATCATTCTTCAGGCCGATGCCCACCTCTTTGCGCCATACCGGTTGTCCACGCGACTTGGAGATTACCCAAAACTGTTTGCCGACGGCGCTCCCGGTTTGTTGATTACGCGTCCCCGTTACCGCGCCCGTATCGTCGGATATTGGAGCGCCTTCTTGCGCAATGGTGGTGCGCTGGAATCGAAAATCGAGAGAACCGGCCAAGGCGCCTTGCTTTCACCAGGTAACTTATCCACCGTTCCGGAAAGACGGCGACTCTATGATGCACGGGCGAGGGTCCGGACCCACAGGCTGCGGCCGCATTCCCAGCTGTCATTTGCGGCGGCGGAATATTCAGCTCTGGTCGATTTTCTGGCGGCGCGTGGCGCCGAACTCTGCCTGGTGAGCTTTCCGCTTTCCCCCGATTATCGTGCAGCGCTGGCTGAAGCTCCGGAGGTGGCGCGCGCCATGCGCAGGGAACGCATGAGTTTTTTCCGTGCACAGGCAGACCGTGTCGGCGCTCGCTACGTGGACAACCAGGCAGTCATTGTCGACCGTGCGGCGTTCCGGGACGTTGATCACCTCAACGGAACCGCTGCGCCGCATTACGCCGAGAGGCTTAAATCAGCTTGTTTCGGTGCGTCCTTGAGCCTGAAATAGCCGTAAGGGTTTTTGTGATTGGATCGGAAGCGCTAAACCCGCTCCTTGACATTGGCGGGGCCGCAAGGGGCCGGACTGCTGGACGTGACTATTTCGACGCCGAGCGTCTGCGCCTAAGCAATAGCCAATCGAACTGCGTAGTCGATAACTCGTTGAAAAATGTTAGCTGAATAATTGGCTGGGGCGGGAGGATTCGAACATCCGAATGACGGTATAAA
>JAPPPC010000181.1 GCA_028817685.1 Rhodospirillaceae bacterium | reverse complement strand
CCCTCTGTCGCAGATCCTAGAGCCGACGGATCAGCCTTCCAGCCAAGTTTCGTCGAACGGACCAGCGGCAGCCCAACGGCCAAACCGCGTTGGCGGCAGAAGCCGGGGACGCTGCCTCTCTCGTTTCTATTGCCCAAACCGGGCTTTCATCTTCGGAATGGTCTCCGCCGCGATGCGCTCGAAGGTCGCCTCCTGCTCGGGCAGCGTCGGGTAGTAGAGCCCGATATCGGACATGCCGAGCTCAAGCACGCGGTTGACCATGTCCTCGAAGGCAGCCGGCGACTCGTAATAGGCCATCGCGCCACCGCTCTTTCGCGACGTCGGATCGTACATGTGATACGAACGGACAAGGGACTCCGGTTCCCTGTCGAATTCGGCGCAGAGCTGGTCAATGCGGGCAACACGTTGCCGTGTTTCCTCGAGCTGGGTTTCGAAATTGTCGGCGAAACTCATGCTGTTCCAGATGTCGGCATGCTGCGCCGTCGTGCGCAGCATCTTCGGGCCCATCGCGGCGACCATGATCGGCGGGCGCGGCTTCTGCAGCGGCAGCGGATTCATCACCGCCCCGTCGATACGATAATAGGCGCCTTCGTAGCTGGTCTCCGTCTGCCGCAGCAGCAGGTCCAGCACTTCGAGATATTCACCCAGCCGCTCGACACGCTCCTTGTTGCTCCAGTCCGGGAGCCCCATCATCCGGTAGGACGGGTCCAACCCCTTGACGCCGATGCCGAGACCGAGCTCCAGCCGCCCGTTGGAAATATGGTCGACGGTCCGGGCCTGGTTGGCGAGGGTGGCCGGGTCGCGAAGCGGAATCTGCGCGACCGTTGTCAGCAGCCGGACCGTGCTCGTCGCTTGCGCGATGCCCGCGAGCCAGGTCGACAGCTCATACCAGTGATTCTGCGGGTTGCTCCAATCGACGAAATGATCCGCAAACCCCGCAAGATCGAACCCCAGTTGCTCAACGCGCTGAAAGCGTTCGACGAGTTGCGGCCAGGGCAGGTTGGGCAATACAAGAACGTAGAAGCGGAGGGGCTGTTTCATGCGGTTGCCTATTTTTACCAGATCTCGAAAGTATGGCGCGCCCGTTAGCCCTCGTCTTTCTCCACCGGGCCGCCGGCGTCACGCCAGGCGCCGAAGCCGCCTTCGATATGCGCGACCGGCTCCAGCCCCATACGCTGCAATTGCACCGTGGCCAGCGCGGACCGCAGGCCGCCGGCGCAGAAGAAGACGAACTTCTTGCCGGAACCGAAAACCTCACGGTAATAGGGGCTGTCCGGGTCGACCCAGAATTCAAGCATGCCGCGCGGCGCGTGCAGGGCACCCGGCACCTTGCCTTCGCGCTTCAATTCGCGCACGTCGCGAATATCGACCAGGACCGTGTTCTCGTCACCGTGCAGCGCGATGGCATCCTCGACCGACATGGTTTCGATTTCCGCGTTCGCCTCGGCGACGAGCTGTTTTGCACTGACCTTGATCATCCACTGTCTCCTAAACGTTGAAGCGGAACAGCATGATATCGCCGTCCTGCACGGTATATTCCTTGCCTTCCAGGCGCATCTTGCCCGAATCCTTGGCTCCCTGCTCGCCTTGGCAGGCGACGAAGTCATCGTAGGCGATGGTTTCCGCCCGGATAAAGCCTTTCTGGAAATCCGTATGGATCGTCCCGGCCGCTTGCGGCGCCTTCGAGCCGCGGCGCACGGTCCAGGCGCGGCTCTCGTTCGGACCGGTGGTGAAGAAGGTCACCAGGTCGAGCAACGCGTAGCCGGCACGGATCACGCGAGCCAGCCCGGTTTCCGCCAATCCCAATGACTCCAGATATTCCGCTTTCTCGTCTTCGGTCTCGAGCTCCGCCACCTCCGCCTCGATCGCAGCCGAGATCAACACGTAGCCCTGACCCGTCTCTTCAGCCATGGCGGCAACGCGTGCTGAAAATTCATTGCCGGTCGCCGCGCTGTCCTCATCGACATTGCACACATAGAGCACGGGCTTGGCCGTAATAAGCTGCAGCGAGCGGAAAATCGGTGCCTCATCGTCGGAACGCTCGACCGTCCGGGCCGGTTTGCCATCGCGCAAGGCCGCCAAGGTACGCTGCATTACGGGCAGGCTCGCCTTGGCCTCCTTGTCGCCGGAAGTCGCGCGCTTTTCGAGCGGTTCAATTCGGCGCTCCAAACTCTCCAGATCCGCCAGCATCAATTCCGTCTCGACCGTCTCCGCATCGCGGATCGGATCGACGGTTTCTTCGACATGGGTCACGTTGCCGTCGTCGAAGCAGCGCAGCACATGAACGATCGCCGCGACGCTGCGAATATGGCCGAGGAACTGGTTGCCCAGCCCTTCGCCCTGCGACGCGCCGCGCACGAGACCGGCGATATCGACGAATTCGAGATAGGTCGGCACTTCCTGCGCCGAACCGGTAATCGTAAAGACCTCGCGCAACCGCGGATCCGGCACCGCGACACGGCCGACATTCGGCTCGATCGTACAAAACGGATAGTTCGCCGCCTCGGCGGCGGCGGTATCCGTCAAGGCGTTGAACAAGGTCGACTTGCCGACATTGGGCAGCCCGACAATGCCACAATTGAATCCCATGA
>JAPPPC010000013.1 GCA_028817685.1 Rhodospirillaceae bacterium | reverse complement strand
TGGGCATAAACGGTCATCGGCCCGGCGGGCGGCCGGTTCGCTGCTGGGCATGCCGACGACGCCCAACCCGGTCCGCAGGCTGCCGAGGTCGTAGCTGTCGAGGTCTTCATGCGTGCTCAGCGCATCGAGCTGGCTCTCGAAGCCCCAGAGGCGCGTGACGCGTTCCTCTTCGATCAGCCGCAGCGATTCCGTCGCGTCGAAAACGGTGGTGAGCACCATGCGCGTACCCAGGCAGACCGTGAACAAAGGGCCGAGATAGAGGCCAAGGACATGAAAGAGCGGCCAATTCATGAGGATGACATCGCTCGAACGGTAGCCGAGCCGGTTGGCGATATCGATGACATTGCGTTGCAGATTGTGGCAATGCATTACGCCTTTGGGGAAACCCGTCGTGCCGGACGTGTACATGATCAAGGTCGTGTCGTCCGGGGCGACTTGTCGGGCGCGCTGCTCCAATGATGCGGCCGAGACCGCTTGGCCGCTTGCCATCATGTCCACCCAAGAGACCGCACCGTCCGGAACCTCGGATCCCAGAATGACGATGCGCTTCAACTCGGGAAAATCATTCGAGTGGAGCGCGTGACGTGGACCGGTTTCGATCTCCGGGACCACGGTTCGCGTCAGGTCGAGATAGTCGACCGGTCCGGAACGATCGACGGTAATCAGGGTCGTCGCATCCGATTGCCGGACCACATATTCCAGATCGTTGGTCCGAAACCGTGTGTTCACCGGCACGACAACCGCACCGATCTTCGAGAGGGCGAAGAAGGTGTAGAGCCATTCCGGCCGGTTCGGCATCCACAGGACGACCTTGTCGCCCGGTCCGATGCCGAACGCGATCAGCCCGCGCGCGACCGCATCGGTTTCGGTCTTCAATGCCGCGAAGGTAATGCGGTGTCCGTCATGCACCAGGGCTTCACGCGGCCCCCAGTTTTCGGCTGCCCGGTCGAGGCATTCGGCGAATGTCCTTTTACCAAACCATTCGCTCAATGGTCATGTTCCCGGACCTATGCAGCGTGACCGCCGAAAGACGGCCGACGGCCGCTATTTCACTGCGACCAGGCAGGCATAGTTCTGGCCGGCCGTCGGGTCGACGGTGTTCTGTTCCAAATGAACCAGCGATTTCGGATCCTTGAAACCCGCCTCGCGCAGCAACTCCAAGTGCCGATCGATCGAAAAGCGGCCGGGCTCATACTCCCAATCCGTCCCGGCAGGCTTGATGAAGTCTCCGTTTGCGAGAAGGCCACCGGCGGGCAGCGTTTCGTAGCTCCGCGCATAGCCGTCCGCGACAGGCTGTTGCCCACCCAAATCGTGGAGCGCCCAGGTGGAGATGATGGCGTCCGGCTGCTTGCTGAGCTTCGCCGGCCAATCCTGCGTCATCAGGTCGGCATTGGTGAAGGTCACGCGATGGCACAGATCATCAATGGTCTCTCGAGCGACCTGCATGAAGACATCGGAGAAATCGAGCGCCTCGTAGCCGACGTCCGCGTTCCGTTCCAAAATGTGCCGCGCCATATAACCGGGCCCGGTGCCGAGTTCGACCACATGGCTGTCGGCCTTGCCGAGCTTCTCGACCTCGGCCAGGATCATGTCGAAGAGCTGGATGCGCGGCGCTGTCGGCTCGAAACGGCTCGCCCATCCGCGGACGAACTCGTCATCGTGAAATTCGTGCTGTGCTCCAACAAATCCGCTCATTCGATCCTCCAACGCTGCTACCGTGCGCCGTCGAGCGGAATTTTCTCCGCCGAGGGCTGGCTAATCCACATGGCTATCAGAATAGCGCCGGCCCTCTGTCGTTGAAATGACAACTCCTGTCGATTTCTCGCCAATTATCCGTTCAAGCCGCCTGTTCGACCGTCATTTCCTCGCCGGCGACCGTGGTGCGGCGCATGTCGCGGCGTTCGTTGAGGTCGTCAAAGGCGCGCACCCGGTGCATGACCTGGCGGTTGTCCCACATGACGAAATCATACTGCTTCCACTCATGGCTATAGACGAACTCCGGCCGGGTCGCGTCTTCCGTCAGATCCTGGATGAAGATGCGGGCTTCCGGTGTTTCCCAGCCGACGATCTTGCCGATATGGGCGGAAAGATAGAGCGATTTGCGCCCGGTCACCGGGTGGGTGCGGACGAGGCGTTGGCGGACCGGCTTGAAGTTCGCCGTTTCCTCCTCGCTCAAGCCTTCGAAGCCGAGCTTGCCGCGCGAATAGAGCAGCGAGTGCTCGCAGACCAGATCCTCGATCCGGGCCTTGGTCTTGTCGTCGAGCGCGTCGTAGGCGGCGCGCATGTCGGCGAATTCCGTGTTGCCGCCCTGCGCCGGCACGATGCGGCCGGAGAGCAGCGAGTATTTCGCGGGGACGGCACGGAAGGAGCTGTCGGAGTGCCAGAGCCGGTTACCGAGCCCGAACATGCGGATGCGGTCATCCTTCGCCAGAGGTTTCTGGTCCTTGTCCAGATTCGAGACATCCGCCATCTGCCCGTCGATGCGGCGCGCCTCGGCCTTCTGGATGTTGCTGACCTTGCCGGGAATTTCCAGCGCGCCGAAATTACGGGAGAAGGCTTTCTGCTGCTCGTCGGTGAAGTTCTGATTGTGG
>JAPPPC010000486.1 GCA_028817685.1 Rhodospirillaceae bacterium | reverse complement strand
CTCTACAAATTGTCCAACGATCTGGACGACGCGCTTGGCGGCGGCGCCTCGCTCGAGGACGCGGCCAGCCAGGTCGGTGCCGTTGCCAAGAAGATCGCCGACGTCGATCGCAGCGGGAACGGCCCTGACGAAAAGCCGGTCGCCGGCTTGCCGCCGGGCCCGGAGTTCCTGACGACGCTGTTCAGCACGCCGGATGGCGAGGAAAGCGAACTCGTCGATTTGGGCGCGAACGGTTATCTCATCCTGCGCAATTCCGGCATCAAAACCGCCCAGGTCAGGCCGCTGGAGACGGTACGCAACAGCGCGATCCGGTCATGGCAAACGGAACAGCGGCGCAAGCAAACCGAAGACAAGTCGAAAAAAGCGCTGGATCGCATTAATAACGGCGAAACCGTGGAGGCCGTGGCCAAATCGATCGGCGTCGCGGTCGAGACAAGTCCGCCGTTTGACCGCCAGGGTGAAGGGGCGGCAAACAACATCCCGCGCAGCCTCGCCTCCGAACTCTTCGACGTGAAAGTGGGCGGTGCGGCGAGCGCGCCATCGGGCAGCGGCTACACGATCGGCGTGCTGAAGGAAATCAAGGAAGCGAAGGCCAGCGCCGACCAAACAGCGGTAAACGCCTTGGCGGACCAGATTGCGCAACGGATCGCCAGCGACCTGGAAGTCCAGTACAACAACGCCTTACGGCAACACCACTCCGTCGAGATCGATCAGCGCGCGCTCGACACTCTGCTTTTACAGTATTAGATCGATTGGAAATCCAGTGACCACGCAGCCGGACTACGCCACCTTCGCCAAAACCTACAATGCGGGTGCGGCGCAAGTGGTCTGGACCAGCGTCATCGCGGATCTGGAAACGCCGGTCTCGGCGATGCTGAAACTCGCCGACGGCCGCGCGAACAGTTTTCTGCTGGAATCGGTGTCCGGAGGCTCAATCCGCGGCCGCTACTCGTTCATCGGACTGAAACCGGACCTGATCTGGCGCTGTCGCGGCAAAGAGGTCGAGATCAACCGCAATGCGCGCGCAAATGCGGACCGGTTCGAACCGACCGGCGAGGACCCGCTGGGCTCGCTGCGGGCCTTGATCGCCGAGTCGGCCATCGACCTGCCGGAGGGCCTGCCCCCCATGGCGGCGGGCCTGTTCGGCTATATGAGTTACGATATGGTCCGGCTCATGGAAATTTTGCCGGACGAAAATCCCGATGTGATGGGGTTGCCGGATGGTATTTTCCTGCGCCCGACGATCATCTGCGTCTTCGACACGATCGAGGATGTCATGACGATCGTCACGCCGGTGCGCCCCCGCGACGGTATCGACGCCAGTGCCGCTTACGCGCAAGCGGAGGAGCGCCTCTATGACGTGCTGACCGACCTCGACCGGCCGCACCCGCGATCGAACGACGTTGCGCTCACCGACCATGACATGCCGGAGCCGGTGTCCAACATGTCCCGCACCGCGTTTCACGAGATGGTCGAGCGCGGCAAGGACTATATCCAGGCCGGCGATGTCTTCCAGGTCGTGCTCAGCCAGCGCTTTGAAGTGCCCTTTAAGCTGCCGCCGTTCTCGCTATACCGCTCGCTGCGGCGCCTCAACCCCTCGCCTTTCCTGTTCTATCTCGATTTCGGCGACTTTTCCGTCGTCGGCTCGAGCCCGGAAATCCTGGTCCGGCTGCGCGACGACACGGTGACGATCCGGCCCGTCGCCGGCACCAGACCGCGCGGCAAGGATGCGGCCGAAGACAAGGCATTGGCCGAGGACCTGCTGTCCGACCCGAAGGAGTGCGCGGAGCATTTGATGCTGCTCGACCTGGGCCGCAACGATGTCGGCCGCGTCTCGAAGATCGGCACGGTTCGGGTAACGGAGCAGTTCACCATCGAGAATTACTCGCACGTGATGCATATCGCCTCCCATGTCGATGGCGAAATCGCGCCGGAACACGATGCGCTCAGCGCGCTGGTGGCCGGGTTCCCGGCCGGCACGGTGTCGGGTGCGCCGAAGGTCCGCGCGATGGAAATCATCGACGAGTTGGAGCCGGAACGCCGCGGCATCTACTCAGGCTGTATCGGTTATTTCGGCGCCGCCGGAGACATGGATACGTGCATTGCGCTGCGCACGTCGATCGTCAAGGACGGCAAAGTCTATGTCCAGGCCGGCGGCGGCATTGTCGCCGACAGCGACCCGGAGATGGAGTGTCAGGAGAGCGAGAACAAGTCGCGCGCCCTGATCCGCGCCGCGCAAGAGGCCGTGCGGCTCGCTGCCGCTCAGGGCCGTAACACCTAAATTCGCGCTTGAACCACGCTAGCGGCGCGGCCGCGTCAGCAGTAGAAATACCGGTCCGGTCACAACGGCCAACCCCAAGGTGGCGAAGGCCGCCCCCCATGCCGCGCCGCTTTCAACGCCGCCGAACCCATCCAACGCGATGCCGAACACCAGCGGTCCGAAGAACCCGCCGGTAAAGCCAAATATGGAATGAACCGCGAGAGTCGCGCCCTGGCGGCCGGGCGGCGCCGCCTGCACCGTTCCCGTCGTCAAGGCGGCCGACTCGCCCTGCACCAAAACGATGTACGCCATCGTCAGGAAGATGACCCAGCCATAGG
>JAPPPC010000182.1 GCA_028817685.1 Rhodospirillaceae bacterium | reverse complement strand
GACCAGCAGAATGGCCGCCGCCGAGTCGAACTCGTAGCGGTCGAACGCGGTGTTAAAGGTCGCTCCTATACCGCCGCCGCCGACAATGCCGACGATCGCGGACTCGCGGAAATTGATGTCGAAGCGGTAGAGCGACAGACCGATGAAACGCGGCATGATCTGCGGCTGGATGCCGTAATTGAGCCATTGAAACCAGGATCCGCCGGTCGCCTTGACCGCTTCGGCCTGGGTCGCGTCCATATCTTCGATATCTTCCGCCAGCAGCTTGGCGAAGAATCCGACCGTGGCGACGCTCAAGGTCACGAACCCGGCGAACGGGCCAAAGCCGAACAGTTTCACGAAGAAGATCGCCAAAATGACTTCCTGGAAACTCCGCGACGTCGCGATGATCGCGCGGCAGAAGTAATAGACCGGCCGCGGCGCGATGTTACGGGCCGCCCCCAGGGCGATGGGAATCGACAGCAATATGCCGGCGACCGTGGAGGTGACGGTCATCCAAAGGCTCTCTAGAACACCGTCGACGATGGCATCCCAGCGCGACACGAAATCCGGCGGAAAGAAACCGGCCAGGAAGCGCTGCCCGCGCGGCAATCCTTCCCAAACCCGGCCCCAATTTACGTCCGTCGTCCCCAGAGCAGCCGCAAGATAAACCCCGGCGCCGATCCAGAGGCCCCAACGCAGCAGCGGGTTTTCGATAAAGGGCGGCCGTTTCCAGCGGCGGCGGCCGGACGCGGCGAAATCGGTCATGTCAATCCGGCCATGCGTTCATCAGTGCTTTCGGTCGGCCGCGCGACATCGGCGGGCACGGCGTCGGCCTCCGCGTCCGCCTCGTCTTCATCCTGCTGGATCGTTTGCGACCAATCTTCTTCGCCGTAGATTTCGGTCAGCACGTCCGGCGTCAGCCCGTCCGGCGGGCCGTCATAGACCATTTCACCAAGCTTCAGCCCAACGATCCGTTGCGCGAACATCTGCGCCAGCATGACATCGTGGATGTTGATCACCGCGGCGAGCTTGCGTTCCTCGCACAGTTCGCAGATCAGCCGCATGATCTGCCGCGAGGTCTTGGGATCGAGACTGGCCGTCGGTTCGTCAACCAGCAAGAGTTGCGGGTCCTGAATGAGCGCACGCGCGATGCCGACCCGTTGACGCTGCCCACCCGACAGTTCGTCGGCCCGCTTGTCGACCATATGGTCGAGCCCGACCCGCTCCAGCAGCCGGAAAGCCTCGTCGACATCCGCCTGCGGGTACTTGCGCAGATAGCTGCGCCAGAACCCGACATAACCGAGCCGACCCGACAGCACGTTCTCCATGACGGAGAGCCGTTCCACGAGCGCGTATTCTTGAAAGATCATGCCCATGCGCCGGCGCGCCTTGCGCAGACCCCAGGCACCGAGACCGGTAATTTCCTCGCCGTCGGCGAGATACACATGGCCGGATGTCGGTTCGACCAGCCGGTTGACGCAGCGGATGAGAGTGCTCTTGCCGGCCCCCGACGGGCCGATCAACGCCATGACCTGACCTTCCGGAACCTCCAGATCGACGCCTTTCAGCGCCCGGTCCCCGGTCGGGTATTGCTTGACCAGATTGTCGAGCTTCAGCATCGCGCCCTCACCCGCGCGTCCAACCGATTCAGCTTACTTGCAATCGTATTTCACACCGTTGGCCGCATCGATCTTGCGGATGACGTTCCAATCGGATTTGTGATTGATCGCGATGAAGCGGTCTTCCTTCTTGAACTCCTTCTTCAGATCGGAGCCTTCCCATTTGAAGGTGAAGAAGGCCTGCTTGACCTTGGCGACCACTTCCGGATGCAGGTTGTGTGCATGTCCGTAGCCGGTCGTCGGGAAGGTCTGCGACCGGTAGATGGTGCGGAGTTTTCCGGCATCCACGACCTTACGATCGATCATGCGCTTCAGCACGGAATTCGCGATTGCGGCAACCCGGTAGTCCTTGTTGGCGACACCCATGATCGAGTTGTCGTGCTTGCCGGAATAGACGGGCTTGAAATCGTCACCGGCCTTGAGACCGAACTCGGATTTGAGCAGCGCGGAAGGCGCCTTGAATCCGGAATTCGAAGTCTTCGAGGTGAAGGTCATGTCGCCGCCCTTGATCTGGTTCGGCGACGTGATGTCGCTGTCCGCCGGTACGATGATTTCCATCTCGTAACCGAACGAGCCATCCTTCGACGCCATCATGGCGAACGGCACGAACCCGGCGCAGGAAACCGCAACCGGATTGCCGCCGGTGTTCACGCCGGCGATATGCAGGCGTCCGGAACGCATCGCCTCGTACTGCGCGGCATAGGACTGAACCGGAAAGAAGACGACCTTTTTGCCGGTGACCTTGGCCATATGCTGGATAAATCCGTCCCAGACCTTGGCGTAGACGGCGGGATCCTCGACCGGCGTGTAGGAGAAGATGATCGTGCTTGGATCGACCCACTTGCTTTCATCGAGCGGCAGGTCGGCGACCAGGTCATTGTTGCGGTCGCAATATTGCTTATCGAGCGTTCCCCGCGGACAGTCTTCCATCGCTGCCGCCGGCAACGGCGCCAGCGTCATGCCGCAGAATGCAAGTCCCGCGGCGATGGCCCAGATGCGTTTCATGACGATCCTCCCTGTATTCATTTGCATTGCTGTTGTGCCTCACCTCGTTAACGCAATTCCGGTCAAATGAAAATCAATTTGTTCGGCGCCCAGGCCGTGCATACCTGCCATATTTTCGCGGCAATGATGCGATAGGTTGTCGTCTTCGAACATATGAGGCGCGACGATGGCATGCGCCGCCTCGCCTGTGCGAATGAGAGGATCGCGGAGTGGTGCGCTGGTTACGCCTGTGTGGCTTGAGTTTCCTGTTGTTCGTCTTCACCAATCCAGCCGCCGCCGCGGATGCGCCCGATGACATGTCTTTCATCGACGCGCATGTCCATCTCAATCACGCGGAGACTTATTTGAAATTGATGGACGCGCACAACATCCCGCAGGCGATCATTTTTTGGGGCCGGTCCAGCGACAATGAAACGCTGAAAGCGCAGGCAGCGGCGCATCCGGACAAGCTGATTCCATTCATATCGATTTCGCCGGAGCGACGACACTACAGGCCATTTTGGCAATCCGGCGACACGGCCCTTCTGTCGGAACTCGAAGACGGTCTCAAAAGCGGACACTTCAAGGGCATCGGCGAAATCTCCGTAGCGCACTTCCCGGCGCGCGGTTTTCCCGAGGCCGACTTCGACCCGCTGGATCCGATGATGACTGGGATCATGGAATTGGCCGCGAGATACCGTGTCCCGGTGAACATCCATTGCGAGATCACCCGATTACGGGAATTCGCAATGCTGCTCGAAAAATTTCCAACGGTAAGCGTCATTTGGGCGCACGGGGGCTACACACCCTATTTCCTCGCCAAACGGATGCTCGAGCGTCATCCCAACCTGACCTACGAGTTGAGCGCCCGGACCTGGCGACGCCATCCGCGCTCTCCGGACTACACGATCCTGCGCGACGGAACCGAGGTCTGGCCACGCTGGTTACAGTTGATCGAGGACAACCCGACCCGCTTCGTGGTCGGCACCGACGCCTCGCAGCGCCGCGTTGAATGGGACCGTGCCCGGATCGAGGGCGTGCAGCGCGTTCTGCAGCAACTGTCACCGGCCACCCGCCGCCGGGTGGCGCATGACAATATTCTCACCCTCATCGGTTTGTAGTTGATTTGTGCCAGTTCGCAGGCAGTCCCCGCGGAAAAAACTCTTCAACAACATTGCTATTGGACAAAGGCAACACGATAAAACTTAAGTACTATTGCGCTATTTTTTTCACAAAAATCTCGCAATAAGAGCAACATGTTAACCAAATTTTAGAGTCTTTATCCTTTTAGCAAAAAATTAATCAAATTGGACCGAAACTCGTAGGTGCTCAACCAAGGTTGGGGCGTCAGAAGTACCCGTTACGCGTAAAGAAGCACGGTTTGAACCGCGGCCCAAACGGCCCAATAACCGAGGGTATTGAGATGGCAAACGAGCCTCAGAAACGTCCGAAAGCAAACTTCTATAAACGCAGTATTTCCTGGCAACTGATCCTGCCGATCCCGGTCATCCTTCTAGTTTGCATTGGCGTGATCGCCTACATCGTGCCGCAGGAAGTCGCCAAGAACGCCGAAAAGGACGCGGAGCATGCCGCGATCCAGACGGTGAACCAGTTCAAGACGTTGCGATCCTACTATGTGAAGAACGTCATCAAGAAGGTTCTGGCCGACGGCAACGTGAAGCCATCGATCACGCATGCGTCGGAGCCGAAATCGATTCCCCTGCCGGCGACCATGATCCACGACATGAGCGCCCTCCTGTCCGAGAACGACACGACGGTCAATCTGTACAGCGCGCATCCTTTCCCGAACCGGAAGGATCGGGCGCTGGATTCGTTCCAGCAGGACGCGTGGGCCTATCTCAATGAAAATCCGGACGGCGTCTTCACACGGCGCGAAACCAACGCCGCCGGACTGCCGGTCGTGCGCGTCGGCATCGCCGACAAGATGGTCGCCCAAGGATGCGTGAACTGTCACAACAAGCATCCCAGTACGCCGAAAGTGGGGTGGAAGCTCGGCGATGTGCGCGGTGTCTTGGAAGTGTCTACCGTCATCGAGTCGCAGCTCGCGCAGGGCGCGAAGCTGAACACCATCATCTTGGGTCTCGTCGCGGCCACGGGCACGATCATCATTCTCGCCTGTGTCTATTTTGCCCGGAAGATCTCCGCGCCGCTGAGCCGGATGTCCATCGCATTCAGAAAGCTGCGTGATCAGAATTTCGATATCGAGGTCAGCGACACGGGCCGCGCTGACGAACTCGGCACGCTGGCCAGAGGCATTGAAGCCTTCAAGGCAGAGTCCATGAAAGCGGCTGAGTTACGCGGCGAACAGGAAGCCCTGCAGAAGCGGGCCGAGCAAGAGCGGTCGGATCTTCTGACCGGCATGACCGCCGAGTTCGAGAAGAATGTCGGCGCCGTCGTCGACTCCGTCGCGACGGCTGCCGAACAGATGAACAGCTCGGCCGAATTGATGTCGCAAAGTTCAGGGCAGACCACCAGTGAGTCGGAAGGAATCGCATCGGCCGCGGAGAGCGCACTTTCCAGCGTTCAGACCATGGCGTCCGCCGCTGAAGAGCTCACGGCGTCCGTTTCGGAAATCGGCAACCAGGTTTCGCATTCGAACGAAATCACCGAGGCGGCCGTCGCCGAAGCGAAACGCGCCGATGAAATGGTGCAAGGTCTCGACGCTGCCGCCCAGAAGATCGGGGAAGTCGTGGAATTGATCACCGACATCGCCGAACAGACCAACCTGCTGGCGCTGAACGCGACGATCGAAGCCGCCCGCGCCGGCGACGCGGGTAAAGGGTTTGCGGTCGTGGCCACGGAGGTCAAGAACCTGGCAGGCCAGACCGCCAATGCGACCGAGGAAATCAGCTCCCAAATCAACGGCATTCAGACCGCCACGCAAAACTCTGTCGGCGTGATCAAACAGATCACCGGAACGATCACGGAGATCAATCAGATATCGACTGCCATATCGGATGCGATCCAGGAACAGGCCTCCGCGACGCAGGAGATTGCACAGAACGCCGCACGTGCCGCCGACGGGACGCAGGAAGTGTCGACCAAGATTTCCGGTGTCACCAAAGCGGCCGCGGATAGCGGAGAGATCGCCAGCACCGTCCTTGGCGCCGCCGGAGACCTGTCGACCCAGTCTGATGTCCTGCGCGGTGCCGTGGACAGCTTCGTCAAGGAGATGAAGTCGGCCTAGCGCAGATCGACTTTAATCGTGCGCAAATTTGCGCACGATTAAAGTCGTGAATCTGCGCGCTCTATAGAATTAGAGCAAATACACGTGTTAATCGGATCACCAAAGGTGATTCCGATTAATCACGATTTGCTCTAGCGCCGACGGCAATCCGATCTGTCGAATGTCGGGCCGGTTTCGCCTTTTGGGCGGAACCGGCCTCACGCTTTCCGCCGCACTCTACTCCGCGGCCCCGCGCGCTTGCTCTGGGACTTCCGCAAAATTCAGCGCCACATCGAAGATGCTGAAATTGCGCAAGGGTGTATCGCTGGCGAGCCCGGGCGCCGCCCGATTGACGATCAGCGGTACCCGTTGTTCCGTCGGGCCGCCATGACTGCGCAACGGTTCCGTCAAGCCGGACAAATCGTGCTTGTCCGCGCTGCTGCCCAACGTCATGTGCCGTTCGCCGGTCACGACGAGGTCGCCGACCCGCTCCGGCGGCAATTCGAACTTGTCACAGGCTTCCGCGTTGCTCAGCACTTCGCGGACGCCGGTCAGTCCGGACAATTTCTCGGTCACTGTCGCCCGCGCGGTCTCGTCGGCCAAATAGACTGTCGCGTATGACCCCAGCGCACCGTGATGCACCACGTAGGGATCGGTAATCGGCAAAATCACTCGCGCCTTGCCGGCGCCGATCCAGCTATCGATCAGATCCTGCAGGTAGACGACATTGACCTCGCCGGTCGCGGGATCGTGTTTGGCGTTCATGCCATGGTCCGCGGTCAGCGCAACCGTGCAGCCCAACGCGTCGAGCTGCGCCCAATAGCCGTCCATCATGGCGTAGAAGTCGTTCGCGACCGGGCTGCCCGGCGCATGCTTGTGCTGGATATAGTCCGTCGTTGACAGGTACATGATGTCCGGGCGGTCGCGCTCCATGATCTTCACGCCGGCGGCGAAGATGAACTCCGACAGCTCGGCGCTGTAAACCGATGGCACGGGCATGCCGACCATTTCCACAACGCCCTCGATACCGTTCTCCTTCAACGTGGCTTCATCGGCCTTTTCCGAGGAGAAACAGACACCATCCATTTTTTTGACCCACTGACGCCGAAGCTTGTCCTTGGCTGTGAGCACCACGACATTCGCGCCGGCATCCGCGAACTTGGCGAGCAAGGTATCGCAGCGCATGAGTTTCGGGTCATTCATCATCACCTCTTCGCCCGTCGTCGGGTCATAGAAGAAGTTGCCGGAGATGCCGTGGACCGAGGGCGGCGTGCCGGTGACGATGGAGATGTTGTTCGGGTTGGTGAAGCTGGGCACGACGCAGTCGGCGATCCGATCGGTACCCTTCTCCCGCACGCCCGCGAGCCAGGGCATCCGCCCCGCGGCCACCGCCTCGTCCATATAGGCGGGCTCGGAGCCGTCGACGCAGACGACAACCAGCGGCGCCTGAGGCCACGCATAGCTCTTGCCGTTCACGGAAATCGGGTTACCCGTCATGACCATCCTCCAATTGTCTTTATCCTTAATACCTTACGCCAATCAGGCGGGACCGCAATCCTTCACCTTCATCTCGGCCAGCGTTTCGCGCATCGCCGTCAGTGCACCGCGGATCACCGTCTCGTCGATCCGGCCGATGCAACCGACCCGGAAGCTGTCCGCCACGGTCAGTTTACCGGGATAGATCACATAGCCCTTTTCCGCCAACCGGTCGTAGAAGTCCTGAAATACGAAGGCCGGATCGACCGGCATGTGGAAGGTGATGATGATCGGTGCTTGCAGAGTCTCCGGCAGGAGCGGCACGAAGCCCAGCGCTTTCATGCCTTCAATCAGGACATCGCAGTTGCGCTGATAGCGGCCACCCCGGCCAGCCACACCGCCTTCCGCCGCGTGTTCAGCCAACGCTTGGTGGAACGCGGCGACAACATGGGTCGGCGGCGTGAACCGCCATTGCGCGTTGCCTTCCATCGCCGCCCACTGATTATGGAGATCGAGGCTGAGCGAGTGCGCATTGCCCTTCGCGGCTTCCAACGCGTCGGTGCGGCAGATAACGAAGCCCATCCCCGGCGCACCCTCGATACACTTGTTCGACGACGCGGCCAACGCCTCGCAGGGCAATGCCGCAACGTCGATCTCCAGCGCGCCAAAGGCACTCATCGAGTCGACCAGCAAACGCTTGCCCTGACGTGCGACCGCTTCGGCAATCTCACCGACCGGGTTGAGGATTCCTGAGGTCGTCTCACAATGGATGACGGCCACATGAGTGATCGCCGGATCGTCCTTGATCCGCGCCTCGACCTCGGCCGCGTCGGGCGGCGTGTCCTCCGGCGTCTCGTAGGTCAGATATTCGCGCCCCAGATAGTCGCAGATCGTCGCCATGCGATGGCCATACGCGCCGTTGATCAGGATCAGCAGCTTGCCGTCGTGCGGCAGGAACGTCGCCAGCATTGCCTCGACCGCGAAGGTGCCGCTGCCCTGCAACGGCACGCAAGTAAACGCGTCACCACCGCCAGCCATGTCGACGAGTTGCGCCCGCACCTGCCGGTTGATGTCGATGAACGCCGCGTCGCGCGAGCCCCAGTCGCGCAACATCGCTTCTTTGGTTTCCCGCGACGTCGTCAGCGGTCCCGGCGTCAGCAAATACGGTTCCTGATTGCTCATCATTTGCGCTCCGTATATTCGCGCAGACCCTATATCAGCCTGGATGGACACCCGCTATAACGGTTTCGAGAAAAGATCGATTCGAAAGCAGGTTCCCATGGCCAAAGCTCTTCCGAAACACGCCCGTGCCGTCATCGTTGGCGGCGGCATCGTCGGGTGCAGCATCGCCTATCATCTCGCCAAACTCGGCTGGTCGGACACCGTATTGCTGGAGCAGGGCCAGATCTCCTGCGGCACGACTTGGCACGCCGCCGGCCTGGTGGCACAGCTGCGCGCGACGCAAAGCCAGACCAACCTGGCGAAATACACGCTGGATCTGTACCGCGATCTGGAAGCGGAAACCGGCCAGGCGACCGGGTTCCGCCAGACCGGCAGTATCTCGCTGGCCCGCACGGCGGCGCGCGAGGAGGAGCTGAAGCGACAGGCGGCCATGGCCGTCGCCTTCGGCGTGGAGATCCACCGCATCTCGTTCGACGAAGTGACGGAAAAAGCGCCGATGCTGCGCACCGACGATCTGGTGGCAGCCTACTTCATGCCGGGGGACGGGACGACCAATCCGACCGATACCTCGCAGGCGCTGGCCAAGGGCGCGCGGGCAAACGGCGCGACCATCGCGGAGGGTGTCAAGGTCACCCAGGTGCTGACGAAAAACGGCGCCGCGTCCGGTGTCGTGACCGACCAGGGCGAGATCACCGCCGACTATGTCGTGCTGTGCGGCGGCATGTGGACCCGCGACCTGGCCCGTCCGCTGGGCGTCACCGTACCGCTGCATGCGGCCGAGCACATGTACATGGTGACGCGGCCGCTTGAAGGCGTCGTCCGCGGCCAGCCGGTGATCCGCGACATGGACGGCTACATCTACATCAAGGAGGAAGTCGGCGGGTTGCTGATCGGCGGCTTCGAGCCGGACGCCAAACCCTGGGGCGGCGACGGCATCCCGGAGGGGTTCGAGTTCGCGCTGTTCGACGAGGATTGGGACCAGTTCGATATCTTCCTGCAGAACGGCATCCAGCGGGTGCCGAGCCTGGAAAATGCCGAGGTCCGACAGCTTCTCGTCGGACCGGAAAGCTTCACGCCGGACAACCGCTATATCGTCGGCGAGGCGCCGACCGTCGACCGGCTATTCGTGGCCGCCGGCTTCAACTCCATTGGCATTCAGTCGGCTGGCGGTGTCGGCATGGCGCTGGCGGAGTGGATCGTCGATGGCGCGCCGACCTACGACCTCAACGATATCGATATCGGCCGCTTCCACCCCTATCAGATCAACCGCAACTATCTGCACGACCGGACAACGGAATCGGTCGGGCTGCTCTACGCCATGCACTGGCCGTTCCGCCAGCCTGAGACCGCGCGCGGCGCGCGGCGTTCGCCGATCCATGAACATCTGGTGCTGTCGGGCGCCTGTTTCGGCACCGCCTTCGGCTGGGAACGGCCGAACTGGTTCTCGCCGGACGATCCGGACCCGCAATATGAATATTCCTGGGGCCGGCAAAACTGGTTCGAGCCTTCAGCCGAGGAGCATCGCGCGGCGCGCGAAGACGTTGCGATCTTCGACCAGACCTCCTTCGCCAAGTTCCTGGTGCAGGGGCGCGACGCGGAGACGGTCTTGCAGGAGGTCTGCGCCGGCGATGTCGCCGTGCCGCCGGGCCGCGCCGTCTATACCCAATGGCTGCACCCGCAGGGCGGCATCGAGGCCGACCTTACCGTCACACGCTTGGCCGAGGACGAATACATCGTGGTCACCGGCGCCGCGAGCGCGACCCGCGACTTCGCCTGGCTGAAACGGCATATCGGCGACCGTTTTGCTATCGCCACCGACGTGACCTCGGGCGTCTGCATGCTTGGCCTGATGGGGCCGAAGTCACGCGACCTGCTGAATGCGGTCTGCAAGGCGGATCTGTCGAATGACGGGTTTCCGTTCCTGGCGAGCCAGGAGATCGAGATCGGCTACGCCAGGGTCCGCGCCCAGCGCATCACCTATGTCGGGGAGCTGGGCTGGGAGCTCTATATGCCGACCGAGTTCGCGGCGCATGTCTACGAGACCCTGGTCGAGGCCGGCCGGCCCTTCGACCTGCGCCCGGCCGGCTACCACGCCATGGATTCCTTGCGCGCCGAGAAAGGCTATCGGCATTGGGGGCATGACATCACCGGCATCGACACGCCAGTCGAGGCGGGCCTCGGCTTTGCAGTCGGCTGGAACAAGAATGTCGATTTCGTCGGTCGCGCCGCCGTCGAAGCGCAACGCGGCAAACCGCTGCCGAAACGCCTCGTTCTGTTCAAGCTCACCGACCCGGAGCCGCTGATGTATCACGACGAGCCGATCTACCGCGACGGCACGCGGGTCGGCGCGATCAGCTCAGCCGCCTACGGCCACACCTTGGGTGCCTCGGTCGGCATGGGCTATGTCGAGCATGAGGGCGGGGTGGATAAAGCCTATCTGGAGGCGGGGTCATTCGAAGTGGACATCGCTGGCGAGCGCGTCCCCGCCGAAGCCAGCTTGCGACCGTTTTACGATCCGACAAGCGCGCTGGTGAAGGTGTAGGGCAACAC
>JAPPPC010000352.1 GCA_028817685.1 Rhodospirillaceae bacterium | reverse complement strand
TAAAGCGAACGTGAAGAAAAAGACGCGAAATTTCCAATATTCGTACAAATAATAATATTCCGTCCGCCAAGTGCTGGTCCGCGACAAATTATTACGGTTTTCCCGCAGCCTTCGCCGTCTTGTAGACTGCGCGCAGCAGTCAAAACGCGGGGAGGCAGGAATGAGCGACTATTTGGCCTATCGGGCGAAGATCGGTGTGCCGACACCATCGACCAATACGGTGGTGCAGCCGGAATACGACACCATGCGCCCGCCCGGCGTGACCAATCATATCGGCCGGATGCATATTCCCGACATTCCGACCGTCGACAATGACAGTTTCGATGAGTCGATCCGCTTGATCGATGCCGGGCTCGACGGGGCGGTGGAACGCCTGATGACCTGCCACCCGGACTATTTGGTGCTGGGCATTTCGGCGCTCTCGGTCTGGGGCGGCACCCTGCAATCGGTCGAAGATCTGAAGAAACGTATGAAAGACCGTGCTGGCCGCGATATCGGCGTGTCGACCGCGGTCGACGGCGTGCGCGAAGCGCTGAAGCTGCACGGCGTCAAAAAGAAGATCTCGATCATGGAGCCCTATTTCCCGTCGATCGAACCGCGCATGGAAGGGGTGATGAACGAGTTGGGCTATGAGATCGTCAAGTACCAGCATATGCGCGGCAGGAGCCCGGCGACCTACACCCATCTCACCGACCAGGACATGATCGAGGCCATCAAGTCGATCGACGTGCCGGAGTCCGAATGCCTGGTACAGTTCGGTGCGGCGCTCCCCATGTCGCGGATCGCCGACGAGGCGGAGCGCTGGCTCAACAAGCCGGTCATCAGCATCAATGTGGTGACCTATTGGCACGGATTGCGGGCGCTGGGGATCAACGATCAGTTCCGTGGTTTCACGCAGCTTTTCTCACGGTTTTAGGATTCTGGTTTGAGCGTCTCGCCGACACGCGCACGGATCATCGGCACGCGGCACATGGTCGCCGCCGGGCATTATCTCGCCGCCCAGGCGGCCTTCCAAATTCTCGAAGCGGGCGGCAATGCCGTGGATGCCGGCGTCTGCGGCGGGATCGCGCTGGGCGTGCTGCAGTCGGAATATGTCGGGTTCGGCGGTGTCGCGCCGATCATGATCCGGCAGGCGGATACTGGGGAGGTTGTGACCATCAGCGGGCTGGGCTGGTGGCCGAAGGCGGCGTCGCCTGACCTTTTTCGGCGTGAGCATGACGGCCGTATTCCGCCAGGTATCCTCCGGACTCTGGTGCCGGCGGCGCCGGATGCGTGGATCACCGCACTGGAGCGCTGGGGCACGATGCGCTTCGGCGACGTGGCCTCTGCGGCGGTCGGCTTCGCGCGCGACGGGTTTCCCATGTCGGAACTGACCAGCCGGATCATCGCCGCTGCCGCCGACAGTTACCGGCGCTGGCCCAGCAACGCGGCGATCTATCTCCCGGACGATGCGCCGCCGCAGGTCGGTGATCTGTTCGTTCAGGCCGATCTCGGCCACACGATCCAATACATGATCGATGAGGAAGCGGCGGCCAGCGGCAACCGGGCGGCCGGCTTGCAGGCCGCGCGCGACGCATTCTATCGCGGCGATATTGCGAAGACCTTGGCGGATTTCCACGCCTCGAATGGCGGTTGGCTGACGCTAGCGGATCTCGCCGCGTTTCGCGTCGGAATCGAAGAGCCGATCCGCGTCCGGTTCGGCGATCTCGACGTCTATACCTGCGGTCCATGGTGTCAGGGCCCGCTGCTGGCGCAGGCGTTGCGGCTGCTCGACGGGATCGACGTTGAGGGGCAGGTCCATAATTCCGCCGAATACATCCACACGATCGTCGAGGCGTTCAAGCTCGCCTATGCCGACCGGCACGCTTTTGTCGGCGATCCGCGCTTCGTCGATGTCCCGATTGAGGGGATGCTGGAGGAAGGCTATATCGCCGAACGCCGCCGTCTGGGCGATCCCGCCGCCGCATCGTCGGGCATGCCTGAGCCAGGCAGTCCGGCGGGCGTTGCCTGGCAAGGTGCGCAGCCGCTGCCGACCCCGCCGGCCGACGAAATCAGCCAGCTCGATACATCCTATATCTGCGTCATCGACTCGGACGGTACCGTGTTCTCCGCCACGCCGAGCGACGGCTCGTCCGGCGGGCCTGTGGTCCCGGGGCTGGGTTTCGTGCCCTCGACCCGTGGCGCGCAATCCACGACCGATCCGGCGTCGCCCGCCGTCCTGGCACCGGGCAAGCGGCCCCGCCTGACGCCCAACCCTGCCATTGCCGTGCGCGGCGATGATTGGGTCATGCCCTTCGGTTCACCCGGCAATGACGTGCAGCCGCAGGCGATGGCGCAGGTTCTGCTCAATCTGACGCAGTTCGGTATGGACCCGCAGCAGGCGATCGACCAGCCGCGCTTCGCCACCTTCAGCTATCCGCGTTCTTCCGATCCGCATTCCTACAGCCCCGGCCTGTTGAATTTGGAAGGGCGTTACCCGGAAGAGACCGCGGAACGTCTGCGCGCATTGGGCCATGATGTGCAGCCGTGGCCGGATTGGGAATACAAGGCAGGCGCCGTCTGCGCCATCGTTCACGATCGGGAACGGGGTACCTTCGAAGGCGGCAGCGA
>JAPPPC010000376.1 GCA_028817685.1 Rhodospirillaceae bacterium | reverse complement strand
AGGAATTGAAGGCCAAATCCCTGGCCCGTCATCTCGACGCCAAGGACCAGATCAGCGAGGAGCTGGCCCTGGTCGCCTTCTCGGATATCGGCGACCTTCTCGTCTCCGGACCGGACGGGCTGACGGTCAAGCCGATCGACACCCTGCCGTCGGCGCTGCGCCGCCCCTTGTCGGGAATAACGATCAGGCGGACTGCCCATGGCGATACCGTCCGCCTGCGCATGCACGACAAATTACGGGCGCTCGAAAAGCTAAGCCAGATGCTCGGACTGAATGACCCGGCGGCGCGCCCCGGCGCGGGCAACCGAACCGAGCCGTTGAGCGAGCTCGAGCGCGCGCAACGGGTTGCGGCCCTCCTGCGGATAGCCGCGGAAGCGGAAAGCGGGACGGCGGAGGGAGAGGCGGCGGCAGATTGAGCCGGGGCGACACAATGTCGTGTTTGTCCTGATTTGCAGAGCGCGCCTCGTGCGTGCGGGAGCGGCGCGCCGACATCGTCAAGCCGCGTCGACCGATATAGTCTAGACGAAGATAAGTTGTTCCCGAGGGGAAATCCCGATAGAGGTTGGAGAGGCCTCGTGAGTCTCATTTTAAAGGAAAAAATAGCGGGCCCTGCGGTTTGGCGCGGCGCTGAGCTCACCGATGTTTCATCGTGGTCGCATCGGCTAACGGAGAGCGAGATCGACGCTCTCGACAGCGCGCTTGTTGCGGTGAAAGCGTCGGGGAAATCCTTTCCGAATTTCGGGCGCGAGGATTTTTTGCTTCCGACATGGGCCGACAAATTGGCGACACTGTCCTCCGAACTGGAAGAAGGCCGGGGCTTCTTTCTGATGCGCGGCTTCCCGGTCGACCGCTACACCGAAGATGAAATCAACATCCTGTATTACGGCATCGGTCTCAATCTCGGCACGCCGGTCCGGCAGAATCCCAAGGGTGACCTGCTGGGGACGGTGATGAATGTCGGCGATCCCAACGACAAAGAAACGCGGGTATACGAGACCAACGCCTATCTTCCCTATCACACCGACCCTTCGGATGTTGTCGGGTTGCTGTGTCTGCAAAAGGCAAAGTCGGGCGGCGTCAGCAGTCTGGTCAGTGTCGCGGCGGTCTATAACGAGATCCTCGAACACCATCCCGAATTTCTCGGCCTGTTCTACCGGAGCTGGTACTACGCGCATCTCGGCGAAGACCTGCCCAGCCTGTCGCCGCTGTTCAGCTACAATGACAGCAAGCTGAGTTTCCGGTATCTGCGGCAGTACATCGAACTGGGGCACGAGGTGATGGGGCTGCCGCTGTCCCGGGTTGAACGCGAGGCGCTCGACCTATTCGATTCCATCGCGCAGCGCGAAGATTTGCGTCTCGACATGATGCTGGAGCCCGGCGATTTGCAATGGGCCAACAACTATACGGTGCTGCATTCGCGGACCGGCTTCGAGGATCACGCTGATCCGGGTCGCCGCCGAAAGAAGCTGCGGTTGTGGCTCAAAATGGCGAACGCCCGAACGCTCGCCCCGGATTTTCCGGGCCGCAACGGGTTACCGGCCCCGGCGGATGAAACGGCTACGTAAAAGGCGCTGCGGCGCGTCCGCTCTACAGCACGCGGTCCAGCCATATCCCGTACTGGTTTCGAGACATTAGTCATCGGTTCCGGCGCCGATGCATTCGAACCACGACCATTGTGGCGGCCGTGACGCGCCGTCGGTGTTCACTGCGCCGCGATCTCCATCGATATCGGCCTGCCAATAGGTTCGCGTGTCGAGGCTGAACCGAGTCGTTCCCGAAGCGTCCGCGCGGCTCGCATGCAGATGTGCCGCCGAGAAGGCGAGCAATTTGCCGGGTTGGAGGAGCACCGGTACCGCATCCGTTTCATCCGGGGATTGGACGGCGACCGGCAGGCGGGGGTAGGGGGTTCCCGCCCGGTGCGCAGCGCGCATCGCCTCGAAGTCCCACTCGGCGCTGGTGTTTGCGACTTCTTGTTCGAACAGGGCCGGCCAAAGCAACATGGTGCGACTGGCTGAAAGCGGGTAGAGGGGCAGCCACCAGTTTATCTGTGCTGCAATGCCCGAGCCCCAATTGTCCCGATGGGCGTCCAGCGGCGTGGCGTTCGCGCTGCGGACCGTCTTGTTGGAGGGGACAATCCGCAAGCGCAGCCTGTCACCGAAGGTCGTCTCCGGTGCATAGCCGATTTCGCTCAGGGTGTGGCGCCACGCGTCGGCGATGGTCTTATCGGCTGCGACCGCTCGGCGCGCGGTGCGGACCGCGTTCCTGAACGTTTCGGCGTCGAGAACCGATTCCGCGCGTTCCGGAGCATCCGTTCCAAAAACCGCTTCGACCAAGTCGCGGGCACGATTGGCGACGGCGCTTATAGAGGCCTGGCCTTCGAAAACGACCAACGCGCCGCCGAACAGCGCCTCGCTGAGCGCTGCCGGCGGCGTGCCGGGTTTCCAGGTCTCGAAGGGCGTCACGCCCGCCTAGTACGCGGTATCGCGGCCTTGCGCTTTGGCGATTTCGCGTGCGTTCGGGTTGACCGAGGGACGGAACGGCATCTCGACGATCTCCGCATCGACCGGCTCGCCCGGCACGTCGGCATACTGATCGGGTAGCCAGATCTTCAGCTTGTTGCCGAGATGGCGCATCTCCCAAGGCACATGGCCCATGGCGATGTTGGTCTCGAGCTCGGGCGAATACCAGGGCGAGGTGACGTAGCCGATCGGATCGCCACCATCCTCGCCGGAGATCAGCCAGAAGTCCGGCGCATACTCGTCGATCGGCTTGCCCTTGATGGTCATGCCGACGAGGACGCTCTTGAACGGCGGCTTGTCGGCGACGATCAATTCGCGGGCGCGTTCCAGGACTTCCTTGCCGATATAGTCCGCGGTCTTCTTGCGCGGGACCTGGTAGCCCAAATTGCACTGGAAGGGCATGGTCTCGAAATCCATGTCCTGCCCATAGGACAGGATGCCGGCCGCGATGCGGCGGTGATGTGCCGGGGCGATGACCATCAGATTGTGTTTCTTGCCCGCTTCGAGCACGGCGTTCCACATATCGTCGGCGTAGAGCGTCGCATTGTGCAGGTAAATCTCGTAGCCCTTCTCGCCACTGAACCCGGTCTGGGAAATGATGCAGTCGCGGCCGCCGACCTGCGCCGCCATCAGACCGTAGGACGGGATTTCCCGGACCGCGTCGCCAACAAGGTCGGCCATCAGGTCAGCCGATTTCGGGCCCTGGATTTGTACCGGGCAGGTGTCGATCTCGTTGATCTCGACATCGTATTTCCGGCCGACATTGACGCCCTGCAGCCAGAACATGATGTCGGAGTCGGACAGGCTGAACCAGAATTCGTCCTCGGCGATCCGAAGCAGGATCGGGTCGTTCAGAATCCCGCCCTTCTCATTGCAGAGGATGACGTACTTGGCGTGCATCGGCTTGATGCGCGTCGCGTCGCGGGTGATGACGTAGTTCACGAAGGCTTCCGCGTCCGGTCCCTTGACCTGGATTTGCCGCTCCACCGCGACATTCCACATGGTGACGTGATTGACCAGCGCATCGTACTCGACCATGGCGCCGCCATCTTCCGGCCGAACATAGCCGCGCGGATGGTAGATGCGGTTGTACACCGTGGCGCGCCAGCATCCGGCTTCCATCGACAGATGCCAGTAGGGCGATTTCCGCACCCGGGTCGAGATCAGCATCTCGACGGGCGTGGGCCCGCTCTGTCGCAGATTGTAGGGAACCTTGCGGTCGCTCTGGTCGACGCTGGTGGCGTGCTTCGTCATGGCAAAGATCTCCTGCTGGCGCGCCGCGGCGCGCGTGTTCCGATACTCTCCTTTTTCATTTTTGATTTCGTCGCGATAAGTCAGGCGCGAACTGTTTTGTTCAAAAAGCGACATCGGATCTGATTCTCGCGCCTTTCAGGACGATTTTTCCCGCTTCCCGATCCGTTTCGCTTTCGTGTACGCTGATCGTGTCTGCCGTGTATTGGCTCGGAGCGTGCGACTGCGATGTTCGGTGGGAACACGAAACAGCTGCCGGAATGTATTGGGTTCCTGGTCGTTCCGGATTTCTCGATGATCGCCTTCACGTCGGCGGTGGAGCCGCTGCGCCTCGCCAACCGCACTGCCGGGAAACAGCTTTACGAATGGCGGGTGATGTCGCAGGACGGCGACGCGGTGATCGCCAGCAATGGCGTGTCGATCAGCCCGGATTCGGCACTCACCCCAAAGCTGGATGGCGACGGACCGATGTTTTCGGCCATTGTGCTGTGCAGCGGGGTTGGCGCGGAGAACTACCACAATCCTGCGGTGTCCTCTTTCCTGCATCGGATAGATCGCCAGGGAGTCGATATCGGCGCGCTGTGTACCGGCACCCATATTCTGGCCAAGGCAGGTCTGGTCAGCGGCTATCGCTGCGCCATGCATTGGGAGAACCTGGCAGCCTTCGCCGAGGATTTTCCCAATATCGAGGTCGGCGCGAACCTGTACGAGATCGACCGCAATCGCTTCACCTGTTCCGGCGGCACGGCAGCGCTGGACATGATGGTCCATCTGATCGCGCTGGAGCATGGTGAGGAACTGGCGCTGAAGGTCTCCGAACAGTGCCTGATCGATTACATCCGGCCGGCGGATGTGGTGCAGCGCAACGCGCTTCGCGCGCGCATCGGCGGACATCACCCGAAACTGGTCGCGGCGATCAAGATGATGGAGGAAAATCTTGAGGAGCCGCTATCGCCGGACATTTTGGCCCAATCCGTGGGCCTGTCGCGCCGGCAACTCGAACGCCTGTTCCGGCATCATATCGGCAGGTCGCCGACACATTACTATCTCGAACTCCGCCTGCAGCGGGCGCGGCTGCTGTTGATCCAGACCGATCTGCCGGTCGTCGACGTCGCGGTCGCCTGCGGCTTCGTCTCCGCTTCGCATTTCTCGAAAAGCTACAGACAGCAATTCGACCGCGCCCCCCGCGACGAACGGCGCCATATGGGCGGCGCGCCGGCATTAGTCCAATAGGGTGAACCCGCTCAAATCGGCGTTGAGCTCGATCTCCCCGGAGGCGATACGGGCGAGCCAATTTGCCGTGCGCGCCAACCCGCCGAAAGGAAAGAAATGCAGCCGCCGTATCCGGCAAGACGGATCGGCGAGACGCTGCCGTGCGATGGCGGTCACCAGCCGGTCCGGATAAGAAATCGCGCTCAACCGGACCAGTTTCCGCGTGTCCCGGAACAGGGCTCGGCGGGACGGGCCGACGCCACAGATTTTGGCGAACCTCATGAGCGACTTCAGCGTCGTCACGCCGGGCAGGCCGACATGTATGGGCAAAGTGATCCCGTCCATACGAGTTGCGACGTCCCAGGCGAAGACCGGTGCCGCGTCGAGACAGAACTGCGTCGTCAGATGCATGGCGAGCCCACTACCGACGGCGAAGTCGTTCTTCGCTCTTAGCGCGGTGCCCAGCCCAGTATCGTCGATGTCGGGACTGCCCTCCGGATGGCCGCCGACGCCGATGCGCGCGATGCCGTATTTTTGCAGCAGTCCGGTTTCGAGAAGCGACATGGTGTCGGGAAAGGGGCCGCGTGGCGTTGCGATACCGCCCGCGATGGCGAGAACCTCGACGATGCCCGCTTCACCGTGCAATAGGCGCAACGCGTCGTCGAGTTCCTCGGTGGAACGAAAGGCGCGCGCCGGCAAGTGCGGCACCGGTTCAAACCCTTCGTCGCGAAGCCGGGCAGCGGTGCGTGCGACAAGCCTGAAATCACTGCCGGGCAGATAGGCGATGTTTACGGTTTTTCCGTTTGGAAGGATGTCCCGATAGGACGGGATCTTGATGGATTCGCTGGGCAAGGTTTCGATCGAATAGTCCGCCGCCAGTGTTTCGATCTCAAGCCGCAGCGCTTCCGCCGTGGCCGCGGTGGCCGTCTTCTTCGGTAACGTTTGCATATCCATGACAGGGTGCTCGTACGCGATTGCAGGTGGCGGCGCACGCTAAGCCGGCGTTGCGGAAAGACGCGCCCGCGAACGACATCCGTTAATCCCGTTGCGACATGGGCGCATTTCGGCGCATGGTTTGTCGGAACGAGAACGATCCGTGTCGCACCGCGGACAGTCCGATGGCGAAACAACTCGCAACATCGCCGTTAGCTAATTTGCGGCGCGAAACTCGGCGGGAAGGGGCACGGGCGATGCAATCACATGCGCGCGTGGTGGTGATTGGCGGCGGCGTTGTCGGTGTCGGCGTTCTGTATCATCTGGCCAAGAAAGGCTGGTCGGATGTGGTGTTGCTGGAACGTACCGAGCTGACCGCCGGATCGACCTGGCATGCAGCGGGTCTATTGCCGCTGTTCAATATGAGCTACGCCGTCGGCCAGCTTCATAAATACAGTGTCGATCTCTACAAGTCGCTGGAGGAGGAGACCGGTCAGGATGTCAGCTTCCACGTGACCGGTAATCTGCGGCTCGCGACCAATCGCGAGCGCATGGACGAGTATCACAAATATTGCGGCACCGCGAACACGATCGGCGTGCCGTTCGAGATCATCACGCCGGACGAGGTCAAGGCGCTGTGGCCGCTCTGCGATACGGAAGGGTTGGTCGGCGCGCTGTACCATCCCGATGACGGCCATATCGCGCCGGCCGACGTCACGCAGGCGATGGCGATCGGCGCGCGCAACCGTGGCGCCACGATCTATCGCAACACGGAGGTCACGGCTATCCAGCAGACCGCCAGCGGCGAGTGGCGGCTGCAGACCAACGAAGGCGACATCACCTGCGAGCACGTGGTCAGTTGCACCGGCAATTACGCGCGCCAGACCCTGGCGATGGTCGGTCTCGATATCCCCGTCATCCCCGTCCAGCACCAGTACATCGTCACCAACGAAGTGCCGGAACTGGTCGAGCGCAAGAAGGCGGGCCTTCCGGAGATGGCGGTCCTGCGGGAATCGGACGCGTCGTACTATCTGCGCGAGGAACGCCAGGGATACATCCTCGGCCCCTACGAGAAAGGCGCGCCGGCAGTGTTCCTCGACGGCGTGCCGGAGACCTTCGGCAAGGATCTGTTCCCGGGGGATCTCGAGAGGCTGATCCCCCATGTGGAAGCGGTGATCCGCCGGGTGCCGACTTTCGAAGATGCCGGTATCAAGGACATCATCAATGGGCCGATCGCCTACACGCCCGATGGCAGCCCGATGGTCGGGCCCGCCTGGGATCTGAGGAATTTCTGGATTTCGGAAGGCCACAGTTTCGGTATCACGGCGGCCGGTGGTGCCGGCTGGCAGCTCGCCGAATGGATTGTCGAAGGCGAGCCGGGCATCGATTTGCTGGACGTCGATCCGCGCCGCTTTGGTCCATACGCCAACAAGGCCTACGCCAAGGCGAAGAACGAGGAAGCCTACGAGCACGTCTTCATTATCCACTATCCGGATGAAGAGCGGCCGGCCGCGCGGCCCGCTAAAACCAGCCCCTGTCACGACCGGCTCGACGCACGCGGCGCGGTGTGGGGACAGCGTTACGGCTGGGAAAGGCCGAACTGGTTCGCGCCGGAAGGCGTGGAAGCAAAGGACAAGTGGAGTTTCCGACGGTCGAACTATTTCGAACATGTCGGCAATGAGTGCCGCGCGGTGCGCGAGCGTGCCGGACTGATCGATATCACCAGCTTCTCAAAGTTCGCGGTCTATGGGCCGAATGCGGAGGCAGCGCTCGACCGGCTGGTTGCCAACAGCCTGCCGAAACGTGTCGGCGGTATCGGCCTCTGTCATGCGCTGACCCCATCGGGCGGCGTCCGGTCGGAATTCACCATCACGCGGGACGGTCCGGATCGCTTCTATCTGGTCAGCTCCGGCGCGGCAGAGCGCTTCGACTACGACTTCCTGTGCAAAAACGTGGCGGGCGAGGGTGTCACCGTCGAGAACCAGACATTGGCCCATGGCGTGTTGGTTCTGGCCGGACCGCGGGCCCGGGATGTCCTGTCGCAAGTGACCGACGCTGATTTGTCGAACGAAGCGTTCCCGTGGCTTAGCACGCGGCAGATCGAAATCGGTATGGCGCCGGTGCGCGCGATGCGGGTTAATTTTGTCGGCGATTTGGGGTGGGAATTGCACCACCCGATTGCCTATCAGAACCATATTTTCGACGCGCTGGTCGAGGCTGGCGAAGCGCACGGGCTTGGCATGTGCGGGATGCGGGCAATGGACTCACTGCGCATCGAGAAATCCTACCGCATGTGGGGACAGGACCTGACCCGCGAGTACACACCGCTCGAGGCCGGGCTCGGCCGCTTCGTGAAGCTCGACAAGGGGGACTTCACCGGCCGCGACGCACTGCTGCGCCAGAAAGAAGCGGGCGTGCCGCAAGAGTTCGTGACCATGGAAGTGCACGGCGTGAACGACGCCGATGCGCTGGGCAACGAGCCGCTCTACCGCGATGGCGAAATGATTGGCCGCGCCACAGCCGGCGCCTACGGGCATCATGTGGGCAAGAGCCTGGCCATCGGCTACGTCCAAACCGGCATGGGCAATGGCGAATTGGAGATCGAAATTCTCGGCTCGCGCTATGCGGCCACGGTGATTCCTGAATCGCCGTACGATCCAGAGAATACGAGCTTACGCGGATAACAGAACACCGGGGCAAACCCGGGAGGGACGATCACTGAGGGGAACGGAGCTGCTCCGGAATAAGAGCGTCTAACATCGTTACAAGAATCGGATCTCGGTTGCGTTTCGAATGAAAGAAGGACGGCGCCACCTGCTTGGCGGCGAGCCTCACGGTACGACTCACAAGAAGGCCGAACCGAAATTCAAACGGAGGAGTGCCGATATGTCTGACACACCCAGTAGCGATCAGGACGTTCCGGATCCGATCGAAACCGATTTCAATATCGGGCAGCACAACATCACCCCGTTCGGGCTCGATATTCACAACCCGGTTTTTATGATCTCCGGGATTTCAATCATCGTTTTCGTGCTGGCCACCTTAATGTTCCAGGAGGCAGCGACCGAGTTCTTCGGCTGGCTGCGGCCGTTTCTGACGTCGACGTTTGACTGGTTCTTCCTCAGTGCGGCGAACATCTTCGTGCTGTTCTGCGTTTTTCTAATGGTTTCACCGCTCGGCAAGATTCGGCTCGGCGGAAAGGATGCGAAACCGGACTATGGTTATTTGGGCTGGTTCGCGATGCTATTCGCCGCCGGCATGGGCATTGGCCTGATGTTCTTCGGCGTTGCGGAACCGATGTCGCATTTCGGCTCGTCCATGGGGGGCACCGCTGCCGCGGATGGTGTGCGGACCGACTGGGCGCCGCTTGGTGCCGCAAAAGGTGATGTGGAGGCAGCGCGCGATCTGGCGATGTCCGCCACGATCTTCCACTGGGCGCTGCATCCCTGGGCGATCTACGCGGTGCTTGCGCTGGCGCTGGCCTTTTTCACCTACAACCGCGGACTGCCGCTGACCCTACGATCCGCCTTCTACCCGATTCTGGGTGAGCGCGTCTGGGGCTGGTGGGGTCATATTATCGATACGCTGGCGGTGTTCGCGACCCTGTTCGGCCTCGCCACGTCGCTCGGTTTCGGTACGGAGCAGGCGCTGGCCGGTTTGAACTATCAATTCGGTTGGGGCACCGGTCCTGGCGCCAAGGTTTTGCTGATTACCGTCATCACGGTGATTGCCTTGGTCTCCGTGCTGCGTGGGCTCGATGGGGGCGTGAAGATCCTGTCTGAGGTCAACATCGCCATGGCCTTTTTGCTGCTGCTGTTTGTTATTTTCGTTGGTCCGACCGCAGAAATATTTGCGGCTATCGTCGGTGGTGGTATCGCCTACGTCCGGGACATCGTGCCGCTCTCGACGCCGTTCGGCCGTGAGGATGCCAACTTCAGCCAGGGTTGGACGTCCTTCTATTGGGCCTGGTGGATTTCCTGGTCGCCTTTCGTGGGCATGTTCATCGCCCGCGTTTCGCGCGGCCGCTCGGTGCGGGAGTTCGTCTTCTGCGTCATGATCATTCCGACCCTGGTCTCCATCCTGTGGATGGGCGCCTTCGGCGGCACTGCCATCGCCCAGGTCATCGCTGACGCGTCCGCACCGGTGAAGGGCGCGGCGCTTGAGCTGAAGCTGTTCGAAATGCTGAAGCCGCTGCCGCTGGCCGGCGTGACCTCGATTCTCGGTATCTTCCTGGTGATCGTGTTCTTCATCACCTCGTCGGATTCCGGTTCCCTGGTCATCGATACGATCACCGCCGGCGGTAAGACCGATGCGCCGGTGGCGCAGCGGGTCTTCTGGGGCACCTTCGAGGGTATCGTCGCGGCGACCTTGCTGCTGGTCGGCGGGGCCACGGCGTTGACGGCGCTGCAGGCGATGAGTGTCTCGACCGGTGTCCCATTCACGATCGTGCTGCTCGCCATGTGCGTCAGCCTGTATATCGGGCTGCGTCAGGCGTCGAAGGAAGAGTAGGGCGCTTCAGGAACTCGCTTGAACCCCTTGTCGTTGGGTTCAAGCGAGTTCGCGTATTCAGGTCGGGCGGTCGCCTTCGATAGTGACGCGATGCATCCGCCGGCGTTTGCCTGCATAGTCGCTGATCGCGAAATGATTGGTGCTGCGGTTGTCCCAAATCGCCAGAGTTTTGGGTTCCCAGCGCAGGCGGCAAGTGAATTCCGGACGGGTGGCGAAGTCGCTGAGATAGTTGATCAGCGTTGTGCTTTCCGCTTCGGTCATACCCTTGAACCGAAGCGTGTGCGAGCGGCTGACATACAGGCTCTTCCGGCCGGAGATGGGATGCGTTCGGACGACGGGATGTTCCGACTCGAAGGATTCGATATTGGAGGGAACGGCGCTCTTCAAACCGTCCAGGCTCTTCATATGCGCGGCGCGGTTGCCGCCATAGCCCTTCTCAGAGCTGTAAACGGCGATCAGCCCGTCCAGCATCTCTTTCATACCATCCGACAACGCCTCATAGGCGCGTTGCATGTTGGCAAAAAGCGTATCGCCGCCGGCATCCGGGACTTCAAGAGCGTACAAGAGCGTGCCCATGTCTGGGCGCTCTTTATAGG
>JAPPPC010000188.1 GCA_028817685.1 Rhodospirillaceae bacterium | reverse complement strand
CGCACCATAGAAGGGGGTCAAATGAGCGCTTACCGACATTCGCGGCTTGGGGTCGACATTCGGCTATACGTTGGTAACCAATATCGCCGCGTCGCTCTGCAATTTCGTCGAAGCTGTCGATAACTACGACGAAGATGTCATGGAAGTTTTGAATGCCCACGTAGACGCCTTGCGCGGGATGATCGGTACTGACGTGAAGGGAGACGGCGGCCCGATCGGCCGCGAAATTCTCGACGGGCTTATGCAGGCGGTCGCCAAGAATGCCCCGAAACCGTCTGAAGAGACCGCCGCGGATACCGATTAGCCTTCGCCAGAGCTCAGCCTTACCAGGTCTTCAATAAGGCAGAGCAGGTTAAAGCGGCAACCCGATCACTCAGGGTGATCCCAGTAATCTACCGAATGTACAATTTGCCTTAGTCAGGGATCTGTTCGGCCAGACGGCCACCGCATCGCACGGGCGAGACACGCGCTGCAAGACCGGTCGCGCTGTCGCTTTCGACAAAGACACCGCAGAACGTCCCTTCCCCATCGGCCGGTTTCATCCGCTCGCGTGGCAGCTTTCGCAGGAAGTTGCCAATCGAGGCGTCTTTACCCATGCCGATGACCGAATCGTAGTCACCGCACATGCCGGCATCCGTTTGATAGGCCGTCCCCGCGTTCAAGATGAACGCGTCCGCCGTCGGGATATGCGTATGCGTGCCGACCAGCAAGGTTGCCCGCCCGTCCGCGATGTGTCCAAGGGCCATCTTTTCACTCGTGGCTTCGCCGTGCACATCGACAATAACGGCATCGAAACCCGATTTCTTCGGGGCACTGGGCGGCAAATGCCGCTGGAGTTCTGGGAAAGGATCATCCAGCAACTCCATGAAAAGGCGAGTCATAACGTTGATCACCTTGATGCGGCGACCGGCTCCGTCCGTATAGACGGCCGCACCGCGACCAGGAGTCGTTTCAGGATAGTTCGCTGGCCGCAGAAGCCGTTCGTCGCTGTTCATCTGCGGAATAATGTCGGGCTTGTCCCAGGTATGATTGCCGCCGGTGATAACGTCGACACCGGCGCCGAAAAGTTCGTTGCAGGTCTTTTCGGTCATGCCAAAGCCGTGCGCCGCGTTTTCGCCATTGGCAATGACGAAATCCAGTCGAAGGCGATCGCGCAAAGCCGGCACGTGCGCGGTGATCGCTTCCCGCCCGGACCGGCCCACCACATCGCCGCAAAATAGAATCCTCATGATGTACTGCTTTCCGGCTTAATGATGCCTTGCTCGGTTAGGATGCCGTCCAAAGCCGTATCGCCGCCGTCACAGGGCACCGTCGGCACCTCCTGCGCGGCATAGGCGACGCCCAGGGCGTAAACGGGTTGATGCTCGCGGATACTTCTGATCGACAAATCATAGAAACCGCCGCCATACCCAAGACGGTTTCCCTGCCGGTCAAACGCCAGTAGCGGAGCCAGGATCATATCCGGGCGGATCGTATCGGCATTCGAATCCGGTTCCGGTATCCCGAACGGTCCTTTTGCCATGGCAGTCGTTTCGTCCCACCTTCGGAAGATCAACGGCATATCGCGTTCTTGAACCACCGGCAGCGCGATGACAAATCCCTGATCCCGCAATTTTTTCAGGAGGGGCAGCACGTTCGCTTCGTTTCCGATCGGGTGATACCCGGAAATGGCGATTCCGGCCGGCGGCTGCACATGCTGCTCGAACACCTCCGTCAGCCTGGTCCCTATATCACCGTCCGCCGCCGCTGAATCGCGCCGCTGACCCGCTTCGGTTCGCAAAAGCCGCTTTTGCGCAGCGATGGATGACATGGGCTGACTTTCGAAGAGAAAAAAGTGGCGGCGCCGCACCGGCCGTCGGCCCAGTCAAACCCTCAAGGACCTGGGTAACCAGGTGGGCGCCGTATGCCGAAACCAAGATTCCGACAGTGACAGCTCCCTAAGAGCATATTATCGCCCCTGGGGTATGGTGGCCTAACGCACCGCGCAGCTAACCGCCTAACAATAACTAAGACGCTTCAAGCCTGTCGGCAATAGCCTCCGCGCGGGCGGCGATATCTTCCATTCTATCCGCAAGCTGTTCAGTGTCGGCCACTGCAGCCTTACCGGGCGCCCCTTCGCCTGCTTGCGCAGCAGCGAGTTCCGCATAGGCGTCTGACAATTCGTCCGATACCAGCAGGCTTGCCATCAAAAGCAGTCTGGCATCACCGATTTGACCGTTTGACTCGACCAACTCTTCGACGCGGACTTTGATGTACTCCGCCAGACGGCTGGTATGCTCCTCCTGCCCTGCCTCGCAGCCGATGGTGTAGTTCCGGCCGTTTATCGTGACATTTAATTCCGGCATGACGGCCTATGTCGCTTGCAATATGCGTTGCAATCGGTCGATTGCGGTGTCGAGACGGCGCGCGATCTCATCGTTTTGCTTCCGAAGAAGGGCGTTTTCCTTTTCGAGCGCCTCTGCCCTGGCGTTCGAACCCTGCGCGCTCACAGATTCCAACAAAGCGGCATCGATACGAGCGACTGCTTTTTCAAGGCGTTCTTCGGCGTTTTTAAGTCTTGAATTCATGGATTCCCGTGCGCTGCTCCCAAGTGGAATGCCGAACGCCCATTACCTCGTCCACC
>JAPPPC010000722.1 GCA_028817685.1 Rhodospirillaceae bacterium | reverse complement strand
CGGGCGTCCGCGGCGGGAACGGCAATGGCAGCGTGTCGATGTCGGACGCGACCGCGGGCGTGACGCAGATGACGCCGCCGCCGGGTCAGTACGCACCGGCGCCGATGGCCGCACCGGACCAGATCCGTCAGGCGACGACGGACTCCCTGCGCGCGCTGATGCTGATCCGGAACTATCGCGTGCGCGGCCACCTGCACGCCAATCTCGATCCGCTCGGCCTGGTCGAGCAAATCTCCCACGCGGATCTCGATCCGGCGAGCTACGGGTTTACGGAACGCGATCTCGACCGGCCGATTTTCATCAATTACGTGCTCGGCTTGGAGACCGCGTCGGTCAAGCAAATCGTCAAGGTTTGCGAGGAGACCTACTGCGGCAATATCGGTGTCGAGTTCATGCATATCCAGGTGCCTGAAGAGAAAGCCTGGATCCAGGAGCGCATGGAGAGCAAGCGGAACCACACCGATTTTACCGATCTCGGAAAACGCACGATCCTGCAGCGGCTGACGGAATCGGAATCCTTCGAAAAATACCTCGACCGCAAGCACAAGGGCACAAAACGGTTTGGCCTGGACGGCGGCGAATCCGTCGTCCCGGCGATCGAGCAGATCCTCAAGCGCGGCGCGCAGCTCGGCATCGAAGAGGTGATTATCGGTATGCCGCACCGCGGGCGGCTGAACGTCCTCGCCAACGTGATGGACAAGCCCTACCGGGCGATTTTCTCGGAATTCGCCGGCAATGCTTCGGAGCCCGATGTCGGGTACGGATCCGGCGATGTGAAATATCATCTGGGCACGTCGTCCAACCGCGAATTCGACGGCCGCACCGTGCATCTGTCGCTCGTTCCAAACCCGAGTCATCTGGAGGCGGTAAATACCGTCGTGCTTGGCAAAGTCCGGGCGAAACAGCTGCAGCGCGGCGATGTCGACCGGGAAAAGGTCATCGGCCTGTTGCTGCACGGTGATGCGGCTTTTCCGGGCCAGGGCATCGTTCCGGAGACTTTCGACCTGTCGCAGCTCAACGGTTATGAGACGGGCGGTACGATCCATTTCATCGTCAACAACCAGATCGGCTTCACGACGAGCCCGTCGCATTCCCGCTCTTCGCCCTATTGTTCGGACGTGGCGAAAATGGTTTCGGCGCCGATCTTCCATGTGAATGGCGACGATCCGGAAGCGTGCGTCCATGTCGCGCGCATGGCGACCGAGTATCGGCAAAAATTCCAGAAGGATGTGGTGATCGATCTGTGGTGCTATCGCCGCCACGGCCATAATGAGGGCGATGAGCCGCTCTTCACCCAACCGCGGATGTATAAGAAGATCGCCAAACATCCGACGACGCGGCAGATCTACGCGGCGCAGTTGGAAGCCGAAGCCGTGATCGAGGCCGACGACGCCGATTCGATGGTGTCGCAGTTCGAGGCGGAACTCGATTCGGAATTCGAAGCCTCGCAATCCTACAAGCCGAACAAGGCCAACTGGCTGGAAGGCAAATGGGAAGGGCTGACTGTCGCCTCGGGTGAGGCGCGAAGGGGCGATACGGCCGTCGACATGGATGTGTTGCGTGAGGTCGGCAAAGCGCTGACCGAGTTGCCGCAGAACTTCATCGCCAACAGCAAAATCATCCGCCAGCTCCAGACCAAGAAGAAGATGTTCGAGAGCGGCGAAGGGATTGACTGGGCGACAGGCGAAGCGCTGGCCATCGGGACCTTGCTGGTCGAATCGACGCAGGTGCGCCTGTCCGGAGAGGATTGCCGCCGCGGAACCTTCAGCCAGAGGCATGCGGCGTTGATCGATCAGGAGACCGAAGAGGATTATATCCCGCTCAACAACATCCGCTTCGGCCAGGCACCGTTCGAGATCATCGACAGTCCCCTGTCGGAATTCGGCGTGCTCGGCTTCGAATACGGCTACAGCTCCGCCGAACCGCATGCGTTGGTCATGTGGGAAGCGCAGTTTGGCGATTTCGCGAATGGTGCGCAGGTGATCATCGACCAGTTCATCTCTTCGGGCGAGCACAAATGGCTGCGGATGAACGGCCTTGTCATGCTGCTGCCGCACGGCTACGAGGGGCAGGGGCCCGAGCATTCCTCGGCCCGGCTGGAGCGTTATCTGCAGCTCTGCGGTGACGACAATATGCAGGTCTGCAATCTGACCGCCCCGTCGAACTATTTCCACGCGCTGCGCCGCCAGCAGCACCGCAATTTCCGCAAGCCGTTGATCCTCATGACGCCGAAGTCCCTGCTCCGACACAAACGCTGCGTGTCGAAGCTGGAGGAGTTCGGGCCCGGCACCACGTTCCATCGTGTCTTGTGGGATGATGCGCAGCTCACCGGCGGATTGAAGGCGGACAAGGATATCCGCCGCGTCGTCCTGTGCACCGGTAAGGTCTATTTCGATCTGCTGGAAGAACGCGAAAAGCGGGGCATCGATGACATCTATCTGATGCGTGTCGAGCAGCTCTACCCCTTCCCAAGGAAGGCATTGACCGAGGAGCTGGGGCGCTTCAAGCAGGCGGAAGTGGTGTGGTGCCAGGAAGAACCGGAAAATATGGGCGCCTGGACGTTCATCGACCGCCGTCTCGAAGCGATCATGATCGAGCATGGCATGTCGCCGGACCGGCCGCGCTA
>JAPPPC010000094.1 GCA_028817685.1 Rhodospirillaceae bacterium | reverse complement strand
TGAATCGGCGGAATACCGGCATCGTTGTCGAAAAGCCGGCCGTTGGGGGAATTGCGGTCTCACTCGCGGCTAGGCCATGCCGCGGTCGCGGATACGAGGCGCGGTCCCTTTATTGACGAGCCGGGGTAATTCGGAAAGCGCGGAACCGGCCGACAACATCGCAGGCGCCGCTATTCCGCGTCCGCGACGCCGATCGCGTTCGCCTGCTGCAAGGCGTCGATTTCATCGTCGCTGAAGCCCACCTCCCGCAGGATTTCGCCGGTGTGTTCGCCCAGCCGGGGCGGCAGGCGGTGGATGCCCGCCGGGGACGCCGAGAAGCGCGTCGGCGGGCGGGCCTGCACGACCGTGCCCTCGGTCGGCACCTCCAGCTCCTCGAACAGGCCGACCGCGTTCAAATGCGGCTGCTCCGTGACCTCTTCGAGGACCGCGAAGGCGGTATGCGGCACATCGATGCTGAGCAATAGTTCCTCCCACTCCGCCGTGGTCCGGTGCAGGGCGATTTCGCTCATCTTGTCGTAGATGCGGTCGATATTGCGGCCGCGCTCGACCCGGTCGCGGACCGCGAATTCCTCGATGCATTCCGGGTGCCCGACCGCCTCGAAGAAGGCGCACCAATTGTCCCCCGAATAAGGCAGCATCGTCATCCAGCCATCCTTGGTACGGACCGGGCGGCGCTCCTGGCCGCGCTTGTAGCGGGCCGGGCCGATCGGCGGCTCGAACGCATAGCCGCCGAGCATCTCGATACTGTTGAACGCGGCGAGCGTCTCCAGCATCGGCACTTCGACCTGCTGGCCCTCCCCGGTGCGTTCCCGGTGCAGCAGCGCGGCGGTAACCGCCGAGCTCAACGCCACGGCGCAAAGCTTGTCCGCGACCAGGCTCGGCACGAAGGCCGGCTCCTTGTCCGTGCCCATCGCGGAGGCGAAGCCGGACGCGGCCTGGATGATCTCGTCGAAGGCGGGGCGCGCCCGCCACGGCCCGTCCTGACCGAAGCCCGTGGCCGACGCGTAGATCAGGTCGGGTTTCAGCGCCCGGCAGTCCTCATAGGAGAAACCGAGCCTGCCGAGCCCCGCCGGCCGGATGTTGCTGACCAGCGCATCGGCGGTGCCGACCAGACGCTGCAGCACGGTCTTGCCGTCCGGGTGCTTGAGGTCGAGCGCGATACTGCGCTTGTTGCGGTTGACCGCCATGAACTGGCCGCTCATTCCACGGTTTCGAAACTGGCCCGACGACCGCCAGGTGTCGCCTTCGAGCCGCTCGATCTTGATGACATCCGCGCCCCAATCGCCGAGGGTCTGACTCGCATAGGGGCCAAAAAGGACCGTGGTTAAATCAAGAATTCGATAGCCTTTGAGCGGCCCCGTGGGTGCGGTGAAGGTGGTCATGGATTTCCTAACTGTGGATCGGTTCGTCTTTTGCGCCGCGTTTCCGGGTGGCGCAATGATTCAGCGAGCCCCTTTGAATACCGTCCTTTGCTTTCGCGAGGCACGCATTTGTGCGAAGCACGATAGCGGCTCATACCGCGCGCTCAAAACGGCCCGAGGGCACGTCCGGCCTATCGCGCCTGGCACTCGGCAAAATCAGAAGATTCAGGGCCGGACAAGCTCACGACGGATCGCGGCCCATCCCCTGAAACCGCCCGCAGAAATAGGACGAGGTGCCGTTCACACTCTGCCGCCGCTGACGTCCATATTCGCACCGGCGACGTAAGACGCCTTGTCCGTCAGCAGCCAATAGATGGCATTCGCGACCTCTTCCGGCTGTCCGGCGCGGCCGAAGGGTAAATTGGGGCCGTCCCGGTCCAGCCGTTCGGGCGGCGGCATGTCGGTAGCGGTCAGCCCAGGCGCGACCGCGTTGACGCGAATGCCTTCGCCCGCAACCTCCTGCGACAGGCCGATCGTCAGGCTGTTCACCGCACCTTTCGAGGCGGCGTACAGGACGCCGGACCCGGGTACGCCGAATTTCGCCGCGATGGACGACACGTTGACGATGGCGCCCCCCTTCCCCCCATACCGGGTCGACATGCGCAGAACCGCCTCCTTGGAGCATTGGAACAACGCCCTGACATTCACGGCGAGTACCTGCTCTACATCGGCGTTTTGCAGCGCGTCGAACCGAATCCGGGGGCCGTAGATGCCGGCATTGTTGACCAGGCCGGTGAGCGGGCCGAGCCGCTCATCGACCGTTTTGAACAGGCGTGTGACATCGGCCTCGACCGCGGTGTCGGTCTGAACCGCGATCGCCCTGCCGCCAGCGTCTTCGATTGCGGCGACGACCGCCTCGGCCTGGTCCGCCCGCTCCCGATAGGTGACGCAGATCGCATGGCCGTTCTGACCGCACAGCAAGGCGGTCGCCGCGCCGATGCCGCGGCTGCCGCCCGTCACGACGGTCACGTGATTGGATAATCCGTTCATCTGTCTGTCCTTGAAAGGCGCCGCCGCGGGCGCAGAAAAGCCGAAGGTCTAAGGCACCGGCCGTATCCGGCATCGCCTGACGCTGCCCGATGGGCTCGGTAGGGCGCTAGACCGCTTCGGCGGCCGCCTTCTCTTTTTCATGGTCGATCTTTTCGCGCTGAAAGATTATCATGCCCTTTAATTCGATCCCAGACGCCATGTAATCCATGATCAGGTGC
>JAPPPC010000660.1 GCA_028817685.1 Rhodospirillaceae bacterium | reverse complement strand
AATTCGAATACCGTCGCGGCTACAAATTCTCGACCTACGCGACCTGGTGGATCCGTCAGGCGATCACCCGCTCGATCGCCGACCAGGCGCGCACCATCCGCGTGCCCGTCCATATGATCGAGACCACGAACAAGGTACTGCGCGCGTCGCATCAGATGCTGCACGAAATGGGCCGGGAACCGACGCCCGAAGAACTCGCCAAGCGGCTCGATATCCCGCTCGAAAAGATCCGTCAGGTGCAGAAGATCGCCAAGGACCCGATCAGCCTGGAAACGCCTGTCGGCGATGAGGAAAATAGTCAGCTCGGCGATTTCATCGAGGACAAGAACGCGGTCATCCCCCTGGATGCCGCGGTGCGCTCCGATCTGCGGTTCGCGACGACGAAAGCGCTCGAAGGCCTGACGGCACGCGAGGAACGTATCCTGCGCATGCGGTTCGGCATCGGCATGAACACCGACCACACGTTGGAAGAAGTCGGCGTCACCTTCTCGGTCACCCGCGAGCGCATCCGCCAGATCGAAGCGAAGGCGATCCGCAAATTGCGGCACCCGAGCCGCAGCCAGTCCCTGCGGACCTTCCTCGATTACTAGCCGCGATCGCCGTCGAGACCGGATCAAGTGCAGATGGAACCGTGTCCGGTTTCATCTGGACTTGTGAATCCAGTCTAAAATCTAGATATAGCGCCGATTCACATCGTTTTTAGATCGCTATAAGCGATTCCTACCAACCAAAATCGGCTCTAGCGAATTTGCAGCAATATCGCGATCGGGTCTGAATCGCCGCGCCGCAGCGCGTAATCCAACGCCGTCCGTCCCCATTGGTCGCGATGCGTCCGGTCGACTTGCCGTGCCAGCAGCAGGTAGACGATGCCGAGATGCCCCTTGAAGGATGCGAGGATCAGCGGCGTGACCCGCTCGCCATCGATCCACCCGGCGTCTGCATCCGCCTCCAAGAGCAGTTCCGCGATTTCCGTCTCCCCGTCCCGCGCCGCATAGATCAGCGCGGTATTGCGGTGATCGTCGTGAATATTGGGGTCAACACCGTCGGCCAGTAGAGATTTCACGCGCGAAACATCCCCGTCCAACGTGGCGGCGAGCAACGGTACGGCATTCGCCGGCGCGCCGGGGGCCGGCTGGGTCCAAAATAGCGCCCAGAATACCGCAAGAAAGCCAAACGGCCGGCTCCTAGCCGGCGTCACTTCAGAACCGCACCAAGCGGTAACAGCTTCAAGCCTGCCCCCCAGGTTCCGACAACCAGTGTTTCGCCGGACAGCGCGAGATGAAGCACCGCGGTCTTCTGTAGAATCCGGCGGGCAGCCCCATTCTCAGAACCGACGCGGATGAGACCGTTGGACCAGGAGCCAAAAAGCGCCGACCCGCCTTTCAAATACAACACTGAAGATAGTTTCTCCCGGCCCGACAGCGCGACGCGCTGCCACGACTTTCCAGAATCTTGAGAGTGATAGGCCCCGGTCTGCGCCGCGACTGCGAGCCGCTCTCCGTTGGAGTCACTCGCGAGGCTGTAGGCATCATCCTGGTCGAATATCTTTTCCCAGGATTTCGCCCCGTGCGTCTGCCGATAAATCGCCGTTTCAAGCGACACCGCGTACACGCGCTCTTCATCAGCCGAAAGCGACCAGAAAAAGTCGCGGCCCGGCCCCAGCGCTGTCCAGGACGCCCCCCTATCGTGGCTCCGGAAGACGCCATCGCGCGCTGTCGCCGCGTAGACGACACTGTCCTTACCCCTACTGACGACACGAACGCTGCGTATGTCGTTGCTTGGAAAGCCTGCCTGGTGCTGGAAAGTCGCCCCGCCGTCCCGTGAGACGAACAAGCCGTGTTTCCATGTCCCCGCGAAGATCACCGCACCAATCGCCGCAACGGCCTGCACGTCGGTTGCCTGCGGCGAAAGCGATCGCCCACCATTCAATCCACGCCACGTTCGTCCGCTATCCTGGCTCTCATAGACGAGCGCGGTTCCCGGTTGGCCGCCCTTCAGGCCAACAAGAATGCGGGACGCCTCAACCGACAGCGATCGAATGATCTTGCCGGCGAACTTCGTCTCGGCCGGCGTTGCCACCGCCAAGACGGGCTGTGTCAGCAGCAACAAGACGCTGAAACCGAACATAAATGTAAGCGTGAGGCGCTGTTTCATGCGAACCGTGGGACAATTGCAAAGCGGGGCAATGCTATGGGCCACGGGGACCAGAGGTCAAAACAGCTTGGCGCAAAATTTCGTGAGCCTGCGTCCAGGGACAGGTTGCGTTACCGGCGCACTTCGTAGCCGAAGGCCTCGCGATCCCAGGTCGTGTTCGTGATGCCCGCGTCGCGGAGATCCTGCTTACGTAGCTTTCCGGTCGGCGTCTTATCGAGTTCGTCAACGAACTCGATATAGCGTGGCACGGCATAGCGCGGCATACGCTCGGCACACCAATCGAGGATGGAGACGGGGTCGGGAGCGTCGCCGCTCGGGACGATACAGGCCTTGACCTCCTCCTCGCCGCCGGTTTCCGCCCGCACGCCGATGACCGAACTCTCCGCGATCGGCGGAAAATTATTCAGTACCGGCTCGACTTCGAAGGCGGAGATATTCTCGCCGCGCCGGCGGATGCACTCCTTGATCCGGTCGATG
>JAPPPC010000688.1 GCA_028817685.1 Rhodospirillaceae bacterium | reverse complement strand
TGCGGGAGCGTGTGCGGAAATTAAAAAGGGCGGAAGACTGAAATTTCTCTTTGGCTGGCTATCCAACATCAAACTCGGCTCGCGCATCTTGCTTGGCATGCTTGTTTTGGTGTGCGGGCTGGTGGTGCTCTCGGCGGAGCTTCTGTTTGAGCGATATCAGACGGCATCTGCGATGAAGCACATCGGCGATGTGACGGCGCTGGCGCCGAAATTAAGCGGCGTCGTGCATGAAATGCAGAAAGAGCGCGGCCGTTCGGCGGGCTATATCGGCAGTAAAGGCAAACTTTTTGCCGACATTCTGCCCAAACAACGCGGAGCCACAGACGAGGCACGCGCCACGCTACAGGAGGCGGTCGCTTCGTTCCGGCAACTCTCGACCGATCCGGAAATTGTCCGCCTGGCCGACGAAGCGCTCGCGAAACTGGACGCGCTCGCGCAGAACCGGCAGGCCGTCGACGGTTTCAAACTGTCGGTCGGCGAAATGGCGCGCTACTACACGGGTACGATCATGTCTTTGCTTGGCGTGGTCGATAGTATCCTGGCCGCGAGCGACGATGATCAAGTCAGCAAGAGCATTGCCGCCTACATCAGTATCCTGCAAGGCAAGGAGCGCGCGGGCCGCGAACGGGCGATGGGCGCCGCCGGGTTCGGTTCCGGTCAGTTTAAGCCTGCGATCTACAACAACTTTGTGCGTCTGATCTCCGCGCAGAACCTGTTCTTTGGGAACTTCAAGCTTTTCGGTACGCCCGAAGAAGCGCGGTTCTTCGGCGAGACGATGACCGGTAGTGCGATCGAGTCGGTCGCCAAGATGCGTGAAATCGCGTTGAAGTCGCCGCAGACCGGGAACCTTCAAGGGATTACCGGTCCTGCCTGGTTCAAACAGATCACCAACAAGATCAATCAAATGAAGGTGGTCGAAGACCATATCGCGAGCGACCTGCAAGCGCTGGTCGTGCAAAAGCAGACGACCGCGCAAAAGTCGCTCGTGACCTATGCGGCAGTCTTGGGCGCGTTGTTGCTGGTCGCCAGCTTGTTGGTGTTTGCGATCGTGCGCTCGATCACCCAGCCCGTGAAGCGGCTCACCAGCGACATGCATCGTCTTGCCGAGGGCGAGAAGGGCCGTGAAATCGAGGGGGCGGACCGGCGCGACGAAATCGGCAGTATGGCGCAAGCGGTCGAGGTGTTCCGGCAGAACGCCATCAAGATGGAAGCCATGGAGCAAGAGCAGGCGACCCAGAAAGAACGGGAAGCCAAGCAACGGAAAGCCGAACTACTCAAACTGGCGGATGATTTCGAAGCCAGCGTGATGGCGGAAGTGACCGCGGTCACCAGCACCGCCACACAGATGCAAGGCTCCGCTGAAAGGCTGGCCACTGTTACGGACGAAGCGAATAAACGCACGCAGAATGTCACCGATGCGTCGCAAAATGCTTCGCAGAATGTCCAAGCCGTCGCAGGCGCCACGGAAGAATTAAGCGCGTCGATCCAGGAAATTTCTCGCCAGGCCAGTACGTCGACAGCCATGTCGAATGAGGCCGTCGGCGAGGCGGAACGGGTGGGCCGAGAAATCCGCGACCTCGCCGAAGCGTCCCAGCGTATCGATGAGGTGGTCGTTCTGATCAACGACATTGCAAGTCAGACCAATCTCCTGGCCTTGAATGCGACCATCGAGGCGGCCCGAGCCGGTGAGGCGGGCAAAGGCTTTGCGGTTGTCGCCACCGAAGTGAAGGGGCTCGCGACGCAGACCGCCAAGGCGACGGAGGAAATCGCCGAGCAGGTGGCCTCCATGCAGGAAGCCAACCGCAATGCGGTCATTGCGATCGACGGCATCGGACGGACCATCGGTGAGATCAACAATGTGGTAGAGGCCATCTCCGTGGCAGTTGACCAGCAAGGTGAGGCGACCGGCGAAATCAGCAACAACGTCCAACAGGCGGCGCAAAGCACACAGCAGGTGGACGACAACATCGCCCAGGTCAATGCCGAGGTGAGCGAGTCCGGTTCCGCAGGCGGCGAGGTCCTTGACGCGGCCAAGGGCCTGTCTGAGCGGTCGACCGTGATGAAAGAGCGGGTCGAAGCCTTCTTGCGCCAGGTCCGGGCCGCCTAGCATCGGCAAACACGGCCCTATCCGGGCACCATCATGGGGCTAGGTCGAGCCGGTCGCGGTTCGGTCTAGCCCTTTATGAATCTATCAGCCTCGAGCCTGCTGTCCGGTTCATCCTCCCCGCCCGTGCGGCTGCCAAAAGTCGATCTCCGGCCCGATGGGGACGATCTGTGTCGGGTTGACCGCCTGGATCGTGTAGTAGCCCGCCTTCATCTGCTCCAGGTCGATCGTGTCCGCGATCCCTGGCATTTGATAGAGCTCGCGCGTGTAACCCCAGAGGTTCGGGTAGTCCTGGATACGCCGCAGATTGCATTTGAAATTACCGTAATAGGCGAGATCGAATCGGATCAGGGTCGGAAACAGGCGCCAATCCGCTTCCGTTATCGTGTCACCGAGCAGGTAGCGGTTCTCGGCGAGACGGAAGTCGAGCCAATCGAGCGTTTCGAAGAGTGGGATCACGGCTTCTTCATAGGCGGACTGGCTCGTGGCAAAACCGGCGCGATAGACCCCGTTGTTGACGGTGCGGT
>JAPPPC010000865.1 GCA_028817685.1 Rhodospirillaceae bacterium | reverse complement strand
CTTCCGCTAATCCGGCTACGGTGGCGGGCTTCATTATCGAGGTGTAGCCGAGTTCGCTGCGGTAAGGGTCGAACAGCGTGTAGCCGGAGATCGGCGTGCGGCCCTTCATGTCGGCCTGCCACATGTCCGGCGTGACCTTGGCGCCCGAGGTGGCATGGAAGTCGATCATGCCGTTCTCGCCGCGCGCGGCGTCGTAATACTGGAACGAGCCCATGCCGCCGATCCCGCACATGAAGGGATCGACGATCATCTGCGCGAAGGCGGTCGCGATGGCCGCATCGAAGGCGGTGCCGCCTTGGTTGAGGATCGCCGCACCGACATCGGCGGCGCGGGGCTGTGGGCAGACAACGAGACCTTTCACGGCATTCCTCTTTGGTCGTTCCTAATGTTTCTTCTCGCGAAAAACGATGGCGAACAGTAGCACGCCAAAGGCGACGATCGCGCCGGTCAGCAGGTAGCCGTCGGAGAAACGGCCTGTCGCATCGATGACCGCGCCGAAGACCGGCGGCCCGACCATGGCGCCGGTGTGGCTGCCGAGCGACGTATACCCCAAGGCGGCGCCGGCATTTTCCGACGGCACGGCTTCGACCGACATGGTCTGCATCAAGGTCGCATAGGACGCGATGGTGAGACCCAGCAGGACGGCAACCCCCATGCCGAGGCCGGCGGCCTGCATCCGGCCGGCAGCGGCCATGGCGACGAAGAATAAGGCCGCGGCGACGCACACACCGACCGTCAGCCATTTGCGCCGGCCGCGGAACATCGTGTCGCTCAACGCGCCCCAGCCGATGCGTCCGACGGCGCTGACCGCCTGGGCGATGCCGAGGGTCAGGCTGGCGAGTTCCTGGCTCGCCTGTGCGGCGTCGCGCATGAAGGAGGTCAGATAGGTGAAGAAATTGTACTGGCCGGTATTGAGAAAGCCGCTGGCCAGGAAGAGGGCGCCCAGATTGCGGTCGCCGAACAGGCGGTAGATCTCGACGAACAGATTGGCCTTGTCGCTGCCGCGCGGCTTCGGCTTCTGGACCAGTGTGGCGCAGATCAGGGCGTTGGCGATCGTCGCGCCGATGATGATCCAGATGATGGTCTGCCAGGCCATGTAGGCGGACAGGACCAAGGTGCCGGCCGCCAAGACGCCGCCGACGGGAACGCCGGTTTGCTTGACGCCGATGGCCGTGGCGCGCCGGTTCGGCGGAAACCATTCCAGCACCCCGCGGGCGGTCGCGGGATTGGTGAGGGAATAGCCCCACCCGACGACGAGCATCGCAAGCAGCGCCAGATTGTGGCCGTCCGCCTGTGTCAGGATGACCGCGCCGGTGCAGAGAATGGCGCAGGCCGTGACCAAGCCCCAGCCGACACCAACCCGGTCGACATAGGCGCCGGACGGCACCGAGCCGGTGACTTGGCCCGCGCTGTACGCGGTCATCAGCAGTCCGAACTCGGCAAAGCTCAACCCCAGATCGGGACGGATCACCGGCGCCAACGCGAGGATGGACACGCTGTGCAACGTGCCGACCGCGTGGGCGCTCAACAGGATCCCGATACGGGTCCGCCAGGGGTTGCTGGGCTGGGTTTCGCTCACGGCGTTGCGGGCCTTCAGGGAGTAGGAGTGACTGCGTGAAAGATTCGTCCCTGCGAGTATCGCACACGAGACCATCACTTTGTCGTCAAGCCGCGTTGTTTTCTCTCCAAATTCGACGCGACGCGGCTACATGACTGGGTGGGAGCGGGTCCTTAGGTGAGGGACGAAGAGCGAATGCGGCACGCAACGTTGCGAGATGGAGAAACGATAGATTGGTCGCTTGCCGTTAGGCCGCCGCGGTGGATGCCCCGCCATGCCTATGTCACGGCGGTCAGTCAGCTCTACCATGGGGAGCTCGCTACCCTGGCGATGTGCCGGCACCTCAAGGATCGGGTTTCCACGCTCGCCGATCGGGAAGCCTTGGAAGGTCAGATTGCCGACGAGCAACGGCATATCGATATCTATCGGGACTACCTCGAAAGAGTGGGCGACATCGCGCCACCGGAACCCGCGCTCCAGGCGGCGCTGGACGGCCGTTATGTCTGGCAGGGCTCGCCTCTGGGGACCATCGTCGCCGTCCATCTGCTGTTGGAAGGTGAAGGGTTGCGCGTTCAGAACGACTACGGACACTGGTTTCCCTGTCGTTTGTTGAAGTCGATCCATGGCAGTATCTCGCCCGACGAAGCCCGCCATATCAGCTTCGGCCGCCGGCTGGTCGCCAGGGAAATCGGCACGTTGTCGCAGGAAGAACGCATCGCCATCTATCGATGGCTCGAAGCCTTGTGGCGTGAGGGCGCGCGTGCATCGCAGGCTGATCTGCCCGCCTTGATCCGGGTTTCGATGGGACGTCGTTGGATGGACGAACGATGGGCGCGCCATGAGCGCGTGCTGATCCGTACCGGGTTGGTCAGCGAAGACGAAACGAGGCGCGCGGCATGATTTCCGTGATTATCCCGACCCTCAATGAAGCCTCCAATCTGGGATCCATGCTCGACGCGCTCTGCGCGGAGGATGCTGCGCCGGAGATTATCGTCGTCGACGGTGGCAGTACCGACGGCACCGTAGACATCGCGGCAGAACGCGGTGTGCCCGTGATCCCCAGCGGTCCGGGG
>JAPPPC010000872.1 GCA_028817685.1 Rhodospirillaceae bacterium | reverse complement strand
CGAGGTTCGACGAGAACACGAAGATTTCCGGAACCGACAGCCAGCGCCGTTTGGCGTGGTAGTCGCGGATCGTGAACCGCGAAATCTTGATCGGCTTGGTCGCGTCGTAGCCGTCACGCATGGTGACGATGCCGTAATCGAGCGCCATCGCTGCCGTGAAAATCTTGAACGTCGAGCCCAGTTCGTAGACGCCAAGGGTCGCGCGATTGAATTTCTGATTGTCACCCGCGTTGCCGCCATCGTTCGGGTCGAAATCCGGCAGTGACGTCATGGCGACGACCTCGCCGTTCCGGGCGTCCAGCACAATCCCGGTGGCGCCCAGCGCGCTGAACTCCGTTTTGGCGCGCATCAAGGCGCTGCGCAGGATGTGCTGCACACGCATATCGACGGTCAGCCGCAGCGGATCGGCGCTGTCACGCAAGGTGGCGTCGAAGGTTTTTTCGATGCCGGCGATGCCGCGATTGTCGATGTCGGCGAAGCCCAGAATATGGGCGGCCAGCGACCCGTTTGGATAGACTCTTGATTCGGCGCTTTGAAAGTCGATGCCCGGCAGGCCGAGTTCGATCACCCGCCATTGCTGGCGCGGTGTCAGGTTGCGCCGCAGCCAGACGAAGGAGCGGTTGGATTTTAGTTGCCGGGCGACTTCGGCCTCACGCAATTCCGGCAATGCCGCGGCGAGCTGACGCGCCGTTTCGTCCGGATTCATCACCTTGCGGGGATTGGCGAACAGGGAAGCGGTTGCCAAGTTGGTCGCCAGCAATACGCCGTTGCGGTCGATCACGTCGGCGCGATCCATCCGCAATTCCTGCATGCGCGGCGCGAGGGCCGATTGCGGTTCGCGTGCGGCTTGCAACAGTGAAATATCGACCAGGCGAACGCCAATGGCGCCAAAGGCGAACAGCAGCATCGCGCCCGTCATCAGCAGCCGCGCGTAGCTGACCTCCAGCGCCGCTTGGACGCGTTCATCGGTCGTGCCCGGTGCGCAGGGCCGAATTGCCGTCCGGGCTGCGGGACGCGATCGGCGGCTTTTGCGGGGTCGTTTGAACGGATTGGCGATCATTGCAGTTCTCTAGCCGATGCGGGCCTGACCGTTGTGGCGGCCGGAATGGTCCGGGGTTTCTGGATTGCGGTCTGGAACTGCTCGATATCGCCGACCTGATGCGCGGCGGCTGGTTGCAGATGGGGCAGCAGGCGGTCGGCCAGGGCCTCGATATGCTCGGGCCGGGTCAAATAGCTCCATTCCGCCTGCAGGACGTGAACCGCTTTCTGTTCTTGCAAGATTTCCTTGTTGAGGCCGTTCAGCGCGCCCTGCAGCTGCTCCACTTCGAACTTGATGTGGAACATCGCGATACTGGCGACCCCGGCGAGGCCGATCCAAACCAAGGCTGAGACCCCCTTCATGCCGCGTCCTCCAGCGGCCAGGCCGGCGCTTCCGTCCGCACAGCCGCGCGCAGACGGGCGGAGCGGGCGCGCGGGTTGGCGGCGATCTCGGTATCGCCGGGCGTGATCCCGCGGCGATGGATCAGGCTGAATGACGGGGCCAGGCCGGGTTCGGGCAACGGCATGTGGCGCGAGACTCGCGGCGCCCCGCCGCTGCGGGCACGCAGGAAATTCTTGACCCGGCGATCCTCAAGAGAGTGGAAGCAGATGACGACCAGCCGGCCGCCGGGCTGCAGCAGCGTTTCGGCCGCGCGTAGGCCGCGCTCCAGCTCGCCGAGCTCGTCATTCACATGGATGCGCAATGCCATGAAGGTGCGGGTGGCCGGATCGATGCCGTCCTTCGCGTGCGGCAGCGCGTCGCGCACGATCTGGGCCAGTTGCAGCGTGCTTTCGATTGGCGAGGTATCCCGGGCTCTGACGATGGCGCGCGCGACCCGGCGGGCGTGCCGCTCTTCGCCCAATTCCCGGATCAGGTCGGCCAATGGCTTTTCATCCAGCCCGTTGACGATTTCGGCCGCGGTTTGGCCGTCGCGGGTCATGCGCATGTCGAGCGGGCCGTCCTGGCGAAAGGAAAAGCCGCGTGCCGCGTCGTCGAGTTGCGGCGACGACACGCCAAGGTCGAGCACGACACCGTCGAGCCGTTCGATTCCAGCATCGCGCAGCAGGTCGATCATGGTGCCGAACCGGCCTTGCAGCAGGGTGAGGCGGCCATCGAATGACGCGGCCAGCGTGTTGCCTTGGGCGATGGCATCGGGATCGCAGTCGACCGCGCAGACCGCGCAATCGGCCGCCTGCAGGATTGCCCGGCTGTAGCCGCCGCGGCCGAAGGTGCCGTCCAGATAGGTTTGACCGTCCCGCGGGTCGAGCGCGGCAAGCATCTCAGCCGCCAGGACGGGGATATGCGCCGCACTCATGAGCTGGGCCTCGTCAACGAGGGCAGCGTGCGTCCGGCGAGCGCCTCTTGCGTCTCGCGCCGGTGCGCGGCGTAGGCTTCCGGCTGCCAGATGTGAAATTTTGGACCGCCGCCGACGAACAGTGCCTTTCCGTCCAACTGCGCGCGCTCCATGAACTCACCGGGCAGCACAATTCGCCCGTCGCCGTCGATGCTCAGCTTTCGGGCCTCGGCGAGTATTTGCGAAGAAAAATACGCTTCTTCCTGTGAGAACTGGTCCAGCGCGGTCAATGAAACCCATA
>JAPPPC010000875.1 GCA_028817685.1 Rhodospirillaceae bacterium | reverse complement strand
AGGCGAGCCTTTATCCGAACAGATGATTTTAGGGGTAACGGCCAAGACCTATCATTTCGCGCAAGATCGGATGGGGTGGGATCGCAACAAAGTTGTGTACATTCTTTACGCGATAAAGGATACCGCGAACACCAAATTCAAGAGTACTAAGATTAAAATTTTCACAATTCGGCAAGATTACATTACGGCAGCGGATACTTTCGAAAAATCACTTCCATGAATCGCCCATTCTCAGCCGGTTTGTAAAAATATTCGTTGCCGTATCTGACGAAATCCGCATAGAACACCACCTTAAATTGTAGTCGGTCTCACGCCAGTATTCGTCGCGGCATCCTGGCACCGTCGTCACTGTGCGCCGGTTTAATTTCCTGCGGCTTAAAGCGGATCGTGCGCGGGTGTCCATTGCGTCGGCCAGGGCTGTCCCAGGTCGGCGAGAATGCAATACAAGCCGCCCACACTAAGGCGAATGGCACCGCCGCCCGCGAAATGCATGACGACGACGCCTCCCGCTTCATCGCTGCCGTCGAAAGCGATCGTCAGAAAGGACAGAAACTGAGCGCGATTCGTTCGATCGATACCGCGGAACTGCGCCCGCCGCACCGCATCGAACCGGAGCCCCGCATGAACGCGCTCGCTTTGGTTACTCTCTTGCTCCCAACGGAAGCGATTGACCACCATGATGAAGGTTTTCTCGGCCGGGTCGTGGCTGATGTCTCCCAGCGGCACCAGAGCGTCCTGCAACGCTGCCGAGATTACCGCTAAATCCTCGACATCGCGGGCGCGGAGTTTCAAGGATGAAGCGTCGCTCATCGCGCGGCCTTGATCCGCTCAACCTCCGCGCCACAAGCGGACAGTTTCTCCTCCAGACGCTCGTATCCCCTATCGAGATGATACACCCGACCCACGGTCGTCTCACCGGACGCCGCCAAACCTGCCAGAACCAGACTGACCGACGCCCGTAGATCGGTCGCCATAACCGGCGCGCCGGTGAGCTGCGGTACGCCGCGGATCATCGCGGATGCACCGTGCAAATTGATATTCGCGCCCATCCGTGCCAGCTCGGGAACATGCATGAAACGGTTCTCGAAAATCGTCTCGGTGATCATCGAAGCCCCGTTTGCGACCGACATCAGCGCCATCATCTGCGCCTGCAAATCGGTGGGAAACCCCGGATAGGGTTCTGTCATCACATCGATCCCAGTGAGTTGACCGGGCTCGCAGGCAACCCGAAATCCGCGGTCAGTCGCTTCAAGCTCGAGCCCCGCGGCGCGCAACGTATCGGCGACGACGCCGATCAATTCCAGCGACGCGCCGACCAGTTCGACATTTCCCCCGGCAACGCCCACCGCCATGGCATAGGTGCCCGTTTCAATACGGTCGGCGACGATATGATGATGCGCCCCGTGCAAACGGTCAGCCCCGCGTACGACGATCGTATCCGTTCCGATACCGGAAATATCGGCGCCCATCGCTATCAGGCATTTCGCCAAATCCGCGACCTCGGGCTCCCGGGCGGCGTTCACGAGGCGCGTTTCCCCCTTCGCGAGGCACGCCGCCATCATAAGGTTTTCCGTGGCCCCGACCGAAACGAACGGAAAGGCGATCTCCGCACCGGTCAGTCCTTTCGGCGCACGCGCTTCGATGTAGCCATTGTCCAAACCGACCTCGGCCCCAAGCTGCTGCAACCCTTTGATGTGCAAGTCGAGCGGTCGGGTGCCGATCGCACAGCCGCCGGGCAAAGAGACGCGCGCCTCACCGCAGCGCGCGACAAGAGGCCCAAGCACCAGCGCGCTGGCCCGCATTTTCCTTACCAGATCATACGGTGCGGTCGTGTTATCGATTGTCGCGGCCGTCAGAGCGATTTCACGTCCGTCCGAGACGGCCCCTTCCCCGTTCATGCTGAACCCGACACCGTGCTGTGCCAGCAAATTGGCCAGAGTCGTGATATCGGCGAGATGGGGTACACCGGTCAGCGTCAGAGTCTCGTCGGTCAGTAAGCTTGCAGCCATCAACGGCAGAGCCGCATTCTTCGCACCGCTGATCCGAATTTCGCCACGTAACGGCCGGCCGCCGCGTATGCGAATTTGGTCCATCCCCCCCCTCCCGGTCGCCTCCTGCACCGCTTGCGCGGGCGAGCGCGTTGCTAAACGTAGATCTTCCGGCAGATCGTGCGGCGACATGTACTTTCATCTCCCAATGGCCGATGGCGTTCACGGCGCGATGAGAGCATGGACGCCGCGGAAACCGCGATTTTTGCCAGGCGGGCGACGCTCGTACGCGATAACCGTCGATCCAGGATCGCCGACCAATCCAATGTATCTACTTGAGGAATATGGCAACCACAAGGCGATCCCGGCGACCGGGGCTGCGCCACGGCTATTCGGTATCTTCAGAGACTGCGCCCGTCTCCCGGGCGCGCTGTTGGTCTTTACGTTTCAACAGGTTACGGCGTAATGCGGAGGCAAGACGTCCGTCACGATCCGCGCGTTTAGATTGCGCACCTTCGCGTTCGCTCCCGCGCTCTTTTGGTGTCTCCGTCGTCATCTTGCCTCCGAGTCGGCACAAATCATCGCGCCAACCCATCCTGCCCGGCGAAGGGCAGGACAGCAAGCCCGACCCGCCTTGCCCCCTTCG
>JAPPPC010000227.1:3085-11110 GCA_028817685.1 Rhodospirillaceae bacterium | reverse complement strand
TCAGGGTGACCTGTTGGACCCGCCCGAAGGGGTTGCGGAAGCGTCGTTCGATCACATCATGTCCAATCCGCCCTATTTGCCGCCCGACCGCGGACAAGCGCCGCCCGACCCGTCCAAGGCCACAGCGATGGTTGAAGGCGAGGCGGACTTGTCGGCGTGGATCGATTTCTGCATCCGCATGGTAAAGCCTAAGGGCAGCGTCACGATGGTGCACCGCGCCGACCGGCTCGATGAATTGCTGGCCCTACTGCACGGCCGGGCCGGCGGTATTGTCGTGGTGCCGCTATGGCCTGGTGGCGACAGGCCGGCAAAACGGGTCATCCTGCGGGCGCGCCGCGACGTCCGCACGCCGTTGCGGCTGACGACCGGCCTGACCTTGCACAGCGAACTCGGCGGTTACACGGAGGAAGCCTTGGCGATTTTGCGCGACGGTGATTCCATGGCCGTGTGATCGTGCCTTGGAAAACGCCACGCTGCGGCCTACATAACCGCCATGACAGAGAAAAAGACGACGAAATGGCTGCGCCGGATACCGGTTGCCGGTGAGAAGATTGCGGATCGCGTTGAAGGCGGACCGTTGGTGAATGTGTTGCGCCTCGACGGTGTGGTCGGGCGGGCATCCGGACCACGGCGCGGCGGCATGGCCCTGTCCGATATGGCCGAATCGATAGAGAAAGCCTTCAAGGGGCCGCAGCTGTCCGCGGTAGCCCTGGCGATCAACTCGCCTGGTGGGTCGCCGGTGCAATCGGCGCTGATCGCCACGCGAATACGGGCGCTCGCGGCGGAGAACGAGGTTCCCGTCTATGCGTTCTGCGAGGATGTGGCGGCATCCGGCGGCTATTGGCTGGCGTGCGCAGCGGATGAAATCTACGCCGATCCTGCGTCGATCGTCGGGTCCATCGGGGTCGTCTTCGCCGGTTTCGGGTTTCCCGAAATGCTGGCAAAGATCGGGGTCGAGCGCCGCGTCCATACTGCCGGTGAGAAAAAGGCGATACTGGATCCGTTCAAAAGCGAAGATCAGGAAGATGTCGAGATTTTGAAGGAATTGCAGGCCGACATACACGAGCAGTTCAAGGACCATGTGCGCGAAAGGCGCGGCGATAAGCTGCAGGCCGACGAAAGCGTTTTGTTCAGCGGTGAGTTCTGGACCGGAAACCGCGCGCTCGGATTGGGCCTGGTCGACGGGCTCGGCGACCTTCGTTCGGTGATGCGGGAACGGTACGGCGAAAAAGTGAAGCTGAAGGTCGTCGGCCGCCGCCGCGGTTGGCTGGAAAAACGGCTCGGCATGCGGAACGATTGGGCCGACGAATTGATCGGTGCCGTGGAGTCGCGGGCGCTGTGGTCGCGATACGGCCTTTAGATGGTCCTTTGACCGGCGAATCCGTTCCGCGCTAATAATGCGACATGTTGCAGAAATTCCTCCTTCTCGCCGCCGCCATTGCCATCGTCTGGTATGGCTTCAAGTTCGTGGGGCGCTTAAACCAGCAGCGCCAGGACAAGGTCGCTAAGGATCAAGACAATCCTCGCATGGGGGTCGCCGACACGGTGCAGTGTCCGGTTTGCGACGCCTATGTCGCCGCCGACAGCAAATCAGACTGCGGCAAGACGGAATGCCCCTATTAAGCCCCTGTTAACCGCATGATTGTCTTTGGTTGACCCTGGTTGGGGCCATGGTTAGGTTGCGCCGCATCCGCGCGCTTACATTGGCCGGGTCATGGCCCCAGAAAACGCCCAAAACAACAGCTTTCAAGACCTTATCCTGAAACTGCACGCCTATTGGTCGGCGCGCGGTTGCGTGATTCTGCAACCCTACGACATGGAAGTCGGTGCCGGCACGTTTCACCCGGCGACGACCTTGCGCGCGTTGGGGCCGACACCCTGGAAGGCTGCCTATGTGCAACCGTCCCGGCGGCCGACTGATGGGCGCTATGGCGAGAACCCGAACCGGCTGCAGCATTACTACCAGTACCAGGTGATCCTGAAACCGTCCCCGGCGGACAGCCAAGAGCTGTATCTCGGCAGCCTGCGGGCGCTCGGGATCGATCCGCTGGCGCATGACATCCGATTTGTTGAGGATGATTGGGAAAGCCCGACACTCGGCGCCTGGGGCCTCGGCTGGGAGGTCTGGTGCGACGGGATGGAGGTCAGCCAGTTCACCTATTTCCAACAGGTCGGCGGCATCGATTGCGATCCGGTTTCGGTTGAGCTGACCTATGGCCTGGAACGGCTGGCCATGTATGTGCAAGGCGTCGAGAATGTCTACGACCTCGCCTTCAATGCCGATGGTGTGCGCTATGGCGAGGTTTTTCTGCAGGCCGAACAGGAGTTTTCCGCCTATAACTTCGAGCGGGCGGATGTGGATATGCTACGCCGTCACTTCGAAGATGCGGAGACGGAATGCCAGGCAGTTCTCGATGCGGGATTGGCGTTGCCCGCCTATGACCAATGCCTTAAGGCGAGCCACCTGTTCAATCTGCTGGATGCGCGTGGCGTGATCAGCGTGACAGAGCGGCAGGCCTATATTCTGCGCATCCGCACATTGGCGCGCGGCGCGGCGGAAAAATGGATCGAGAGTCAGCAGGAGCGCGCCGGTGCCTGAGTTGCTTCTCGAAATTCTCTCGGAGGAAATACCCGCGCGCATGCAAAAGCGTGCGGCGGAAGACCTGAAGCGGCTCGTCACCGAGGGGTTGAAGAAATCGCGCCTCGAATTCGATAGCGCAGACGCCTTCGCGACGCCACGCCGTCTCACGCTTGTGATCGACGGGCTGCCCCAACAGCAGCCGGATATGCGGGAGGAGCGCAAGGGCCCCAAGGTGGGCGCACCGGACAAGGCAATCGAAGGGTTCCTGCGGAGCGCGGGGCTGGACTCGCTGGACCAGTGCGAGAAACGGGACGCCGGCAAGGGGGAAGTCTGGTTCGCGATCATCGAACGCTCCGGGCAACCGACGGCGGACGTCCTTGGGGAAACAATCGGCGAAGTGTTGGTGAAATTTCCCTGGCCGAAATCGATGCGCTGGGGCGCCGAAACACATCGCTGGGTACGCCCGGTCGAGAGCATCCTGTGTCTGTTCGACGGATCGACGGTGGAAGGCGTTACCTTCAACAATGTGCACGCGAGTGCCTCGACATCCGGCCACCGTTTTTTGTCACCGGATTCGTTTGCGGTAACCGGTTTCGCGGACTATCGCGATAAGCTCGCTGCTGCGCATGTCATGCTTGACCCGGCGGAGCGGCGGGCGGCGATTGCGGTGTCGCTGCAGAAATTGGCGGAAGGCGAGGGGCTGACGGTCAATGATGATCCCGGCTTGCTCGACGAGGTGTCGGGCCTGGTCGAATGGCCGGTCGGACTGCTTGGCACGATCGACGCGGAGTTCATGGGGCTCCCGGCGGAGGCGCTGACCTCTTCGATGCGCGCGCATCAGAAGTATTTCGCGCTTTCAAACGCCGACGGCAGTTTGGCGTCCCGGTTCGGTTTCGTCGCCAATATGACCGCGACGGATGGTGGCGCGGCTATCGTTGCCGGAAACGAGCGGGTGCTACGGGCGCGGCTCGCCGATGCGAAGTTCTTCTGGGACCAGGACCGTCGCGTGCCGCTTGCCGACCGGACGCCGGCGCTGGAAGCAGTTACCTTTCATGCCAAACTGGGGACGGTCGCTGAGAAAGTGCAGCGGATCGCGGCATTGGCCGCGGACTTGACGGAGAGTATTCCAGACGCAACGCGCGATGCGGCACGCAGTGCTGCGCTGCTGTGCAAGGCCGACCTCGCAACCGGGATGGTCGGAGAGTTCCCGGACCTGCAAGGTGTCATGGGCCGTTACTACGCGTTGCACGATGGCGAAACTGCTGCCGTCGCCGATGCAATCGCCGATCACTATTCGCCGCTGGGCCCGAACGACCGTTGTCCGACGGCGCCGGTGTCGGTCGCTGTCGCGCTTGCCGACAAGATCGACACGCTGATCGGATTTTGGCTGATTGATGAGAAACCGACCGGCTCCAAAGATCCTTATGCGCTGCGCAGGGCGGCGCTCGGGGTAATCCGCTTGATACTCGAGAACGGGTTGCGATTGAACTTGCTTTCGGCGTTTGCGGCTGCCATGCGCCTGTACCAGGAGAAGGGGGTCGTCGCGGACGCCGCGCCGGACGCGATCGCGGCGGATCTACTTGGCTTCTTCGCCGACAGGCTAAAGGTTCATCTGCGCGAAGCAGGGATCCGGCACGATTTGATTTCGGCGGTTTTCGCGCTGGGCGGCGAAGACGATCTCGTCCGGCTGATGGCGCGGGTCGAGGCGCTCGGAGGGTTCCTTGCGCATGACGACGGCGAGAACCTGTTAATCGCCTTCCGGCGGGCTGCGAACATCGTGCGGATCGAATCAAAGAAGGACAAGACCACCTATGACGGCGACGTCAGCGTGGATTTGTTGGCACAGGACGAGGAAAGAGCGCTCTTCGCGAATTTCGCAACAGCACGTAGCGGTGCGGAAGATGCGATCCAGGCAGAGCGGTTCGACAGCGCCATGGAGTCAATGGCGAGATTGCGTGAGCCGGTCGATGCGTTTTTCGACAAGGTGACAGTAAATGCGGATGATGCGGATATGCGACAGAACAGGCTTCGCCTGTTGTCGCAGTTCGGCACGACGCTGAACCAGATCGCGGATTTCAGTCTGATCGAGGGCTAGGTGATGACAAAGTGGGTTTACAGCTTTGGCGACGGCGCAGCCGAGGGCGAGGCTGGGATGCGCGAATTGCTGGGCGGCAAGGGCGCAAACCTCGCGGAGATGTGCAATCTGGGTCTGCCGGTACCGCCTGGATTCTCGATCACGACGGAAGTTTGCACCCACTATTACGACAACGGCGAAAGCTATCCGGACGATCTCAAGGCCCAGGTCGAAGCGGCGCTTGAGGCTATCGAGCAAGCGGTTGGTGCGACGTTCGGGGACGCGGCCAATCCGCTGCTGGTGTCTGTCCGTTCCGGCGCGCGCGTGTCCATGCCCGGCATGATGGACACCGTCCTCAATCTCGGTTTGAACGACACGACGGTCGAAGGGCTTGCCGCTTCGAGCAACGACCCGCGGTTCGCCTATGACAGTTACCGCCGTTTCATCCAGATGTATGGCGATGTGGTGTTGGGGGTCGACCATTATCATTTCGAGGAATTGCTGGAACTGCACAAGGAAGACCGGGGCGTCACCCTCGATACCGAATTGTCGGCGGACGACCTCAAAGCGCTGGTGGCGCAATACAAAGAGGTCGTGCAGACGGAACTTGGCAACCCATTTCCGCAGGATCCGAAAGAGCAGCTTTGGGGAGCAATCGGCGCGGTCTTCGGCAGCTGGCGCATCCCGCGGGCGATAACCTATCGAAAACTGCACGATATCCCCGAAGAATGGGGCACGGCGGTTAATGTACAGTCCATGGTGTTCGGCAATATGGGCGACGATTGCGCGACTGGCGTTGCCTTCACCCGCGATCCGTCGAACGGCGAGAACGCATTTTATGGTGAATACCTCATCAATGCTCAGGGCGAAGATGTGGTTGCCGGTATCCGGACGCCGCAGCGATTGACGGTACGCGGCAAAGAAGCAACGGGCTCGAAACAACCGGCCATGGAAGAGACGATGCCGGCACTGTTCGCCGAGCTTGTGAAAGTGCGCGGACAGCTCGAAGCGCACTATCGCGACATGCAGGACATTGAGTTCACCGTGCAACGCGGCAAACTGTGGATGCTGCAGACCAGAGACGGGAAACGCACGACGGCGGCGGCGCTGAAGATCGCTGTCGATATGGCGGAAGAGGGACTGATCGACAAGCGCACTGCGGTATCCCGGGTCGATCCGGCGGCGCTCGACCAATTGCTGCATCCGACGCTGGATCCGGATGCCAATCGCAACATCATCTCCCGCGGTCTGCCGGCCTCTCCGGGGGCGGCCTGCGGCAAGGTCGTCTTTTCGGCCGAGGAAGCGGAAAAGCTCGCAGGCCAGGGTGAGTCCGTCATTCTCGTGCGCGTCGAGACCAGTCCGGAAGATATTCACGGCATGCACGCCGCGCGCGGCATTCTGACCGCGCGTGGCGGTATGACCAGCCATGCGGCGGTTGTCGCCCGCGGCATGGGCCGGCCCTGCGTTGCCGGTGCCGGCGAGCTTCGCATCGATTATCAGGCCAATGCGATGTATGTGCGCGGCGATACGATTGCGGCAGGTGAAATCATCACGATCGATGGCGCGGCGGGCGAAATCATCTTGGGTGAGGTCCCAACCATCGAGCCGGAACTGTCCGGCGATTTCGCCACGGTGATGGGTTGGGCTGACGAGATTCGGCAACTCAATGTGCGGACAAACGCGGAGACGCCCGAGGCAGCAAAACCCGCGATCCGCTTCGGAGCGGAGGGAATCGGCCTGTCGCGGACCGAGCATATGTTTTTCGATGCCGACCGTATCGTCGCCATGCGTGAAATGATCGTTGCCGAAGACGAATCCGGCCGGCGCGCCGCTCTGGACAAAATTTTACCGATGCAGCGCGAGGACTTCATCGAGCTGTTCCGCATCATGAAGGGGCTGCCTGTGACGATCCGGCTGCTCGATCCGCCCCTGCACGAATTCCTGCCGAAGGGCGATGCGGAGATCGCCGACGTTGCCGAGGCCGCCGGCGTACCGGTGGAGAAGGTCCGGCAACGAGCGCTGCGGCTGGAGGAATCGAACCCGATGCTGGGACACCGGGGTTGCCGTTTGGCGATCACCTATCCGGAAATCTGTGAAATGCAGGCGCGCGCGATCTTTGAGGCCGCCGTGACCGTGTCGAAGGAAATCGGCGAGACGGTCGAGCCCGAAGTGATGGTGCCGTTGATCGTGACACGTCGGGAACTCGATATTTTGAAAGCGATCATCGACCGGGTCGCTGAAGAGGTCGCCCGAGAACAGGGGCAGGCACCGCAATATATGGTCGGCACCATGATCGAACTGCCGCGCGCCGCACTGCGCGCCGGTGAAATCGCCGAAACGGCGGAGTTCTTCAGCTTCGGCACCAACGATTTGACGCAGACGGCATTCGGGATCAGCCGCGACGATGCGGCGTCCTTCCTGCCGGATTTCGAGTCGGCCGGCATCCTGCCTTGTGATCCCTTCGTCTCCATCGACGAGGACGGCGTTGGCGAACTGGTCAGCATCGCGGTCGATCGCGGCAAGGCAGTGCGCAGCGACCTCAAGATGGGTATTTGCGGTGAGCATGGCGGCGACCCGGCCTCCGTGCATTTCTGCCACCGGGTTGGATTGGACTATGTGTCCTGTTCGCCTTATCGCGTCCCAATCGCGCGATTGGCCGCGGCGCAAGCGGCGATCGCCGAAGACGATTGAAGTTTAGAAACAGCTGATAGCGCGTCCCGGCGCGCAATCTTTGGCGACCGGTGTTGCACCTTCGATGCCGATGCGGTCGAGGGGGTCGGACATCGGGTGTCCTCGGTGCAGAAAATTAGATGGTCGACAGCACGTCGAACACATCGCCTTCCGGCTGGCGCCGTTGAACGTGCTGGCGATGCCACAAGGCGTAGAACAACAGAACCCAGCCCGCCAGACGCGCGCGTTTCTTTGTGGATTTGAAAAGGGCGATCACCCTGTCCGAATGGCAGGCTTCGGCAATTGCCGGATTCGCGGCGACCAGTGGCCCGAGCTCTGCGCCCCGCTCGAAAATCCATTCACCAACCGGCACGGTGAAGCCGCGCTTGCGTTCAAACGCGCCGGCAGCAGGCAGGACCCGGTCAAGCCAGCGTCGCAGGATCCATTTGCCGCGCTGCTTGTGAATCTTGAGACTGTCCGGCAGGCGGAACACCGCTTCGGCGACTTGGGTGTCGAGGAAGGGGGTCCGCCCTTCCATGCCATGCGCCATAAGGCAACGATCCAGCTTTGTCAGCAGATCGTTAGGCAGCCAGTCGGTGATGTCGACCGCCTGCGCGATTTGCAACCGCGAACGCTGCGGTTCCGTTGCGGTCACTTCCGACGCAGCGATCGCGTCGCGCCAACTTGCGCTGTCTTCGCG
>JAPPPC010000227.1:0-3075 GCA_028817685.1 Rhodospirillaceae bacterium | reverse complement strand
CTGTCTTCGCTGAGAATGCCGAGTCCTTCGACGATACCGCGGGCGCGCATCATGCGACCGCCTTGCCACCATGGCCGCAGCGCGCTGCGGTAACGTCCATAACCGCCAAGTAATTCGTCGCCGCCTTCGCCGGAGATCACGACCTTCAGGTCGCGTGCCGCCTCCCGGGCCAGTTTCCAGGTAGGCAATATGGCGTAATCGGCGGCGGGATCGTCCATCGCGCCGGCAATCTCCGGCAGCAGGGACCAGAAGTCAGCATCCGTGAAATCGACGGCATGGAACTCGGCGCCGACGGACTTGGCCAACTCGCGGGCATGATCGCGTTCGTCCGCGACCGCTGTTCCCGTAAAACCCGCTGTATAGGCTTTTACCGGACGCTCATTCAGCCGTGACATAAGGGCCAGCATCGTTGAGGAATCGATGCCACCGGATAAAAACAACCCGTAGGGAACATCGGAGCGCTGGTGAAGAAGGACACTGTCCTCCAATGCCGCGTCGAGCCGCCTTAGCCCTTCGTCGATCCCGCATTCTTCAGGGCCTCCGGCGGGCAGGGCCGTCCGGCGGCGGCGCTCGACGATTCGGCCGCCACGGACAATCAGCGTCTCGCCGGGAAGGACTCGGTTAATGCCCTTGAAGATCGTGCCGCGGCCGCAGGTGAACTGAAGCTGCAAAAGTTCGTTCCGGCGCTCCGGAGCCAATTCGGGCGCCGCGACGCCGGCAGCGAGCAATGCCTGCGGTTCCGAGGCGAACGCGAAATGATCTTCCGTTTCGACATAGTAAAGCGGTTTGATGCCGAACGGGTCGCGCGCAAGGATGAGCTGCGCCTCGGCCGGATCATGGATCGCGATGGCGTACATCCCGCGCAGGGATTCCGTGAAGGAAAGGCCATCGCGGCGGTAAAGGTGAAGCGGCGGTTCGCAATCCGATTGTGTGCTTTGCGGAATATCGCCGAGCGTCGCCCGCAGTTCGAGGTAGTTGTAAATCTCCGCATTGGCGATAAGAGCGCCTCCGCCGGCCTCGTAAATCGGTTGGTCGCCGGTCTTGAGGTCGATGACGGCCAAGCGCGTCTGAACCATGGCGACGGCGCCGGCCAGGTATTTCCCTTCGCCATCGGGGCCGCGATGGCCAAGCGCGCGGGCAAAGGTTTCCAGGATCGATGCGTCCGGGCTTTTCCCGTCGCGAACCATTATGCCGGCAATGCCGCACATCAGGCCGTAATACTCTCGAAGAACGCCATGTAGCTGGATACCACTGCAGCTTCGGTGAAGTCGGCCTCATAGGCGACTCGCCCCTGGCTGACAAGTTTTTCCGCCAAATCGGCGTCGGCGAGGATGCGGGCAATCGCGGCGCTAAGTCGCGGCGCATCGTCGATCGGGACCAGTAGACCGGTTTCGCCATCCTCGACCAATGCCGCAGGGCCTTGCGACTGTGCGGCCACGAGCGGTTTGCGCTGCGCCCAGGATTCGATGACGACGTTGCCCAGCGGCTCGTGCCGAGACGGGCAGACGAAGAGATCGCAGGCGGCGAACAACGCGGGGACGTCCGTACGCCAGCCAAGAAACCGGACCCGATCCGTGATGCCAAGTCGGGAGGCTTGCGCTTCCAAGGTCTGTCGCAGTGGACCTTCGCCGGCCAACCATAAATAGGCTTCCGGCAATTGGACGAGGGCTTCCAGCAAGACGTCGTATGCTTTGTTTGTGTGAAGCCGACCCAGCGCCAACAACAATGGCACGCCCTCCGGCGTGTTCAGTGACTCCCTTGGAACCGCGGCAGCGGAGGTTTCGTCGACAAAGTTTGGCAGATACCAGGTCCGGCTGCGCGGCCACCCTTCCTCCACCAGATAGTCGCAAATATCCTTCGTGTTGCCGACGAGGTGGTCGCAGCGTTGATAATTTTCCAGCTTGTAGTACCCGCCGAGGCGGGCAGCGAAGACATGGTCGCCCACCGGGCAAAATTGCGTAGCCCGGTTCATCCAGCTCAGCAGGATATCCGGCGCGAACCGAGCAATAGCACGGTTTAGACGGTGCCCGGTTACGCAATCCAAAGGTCCACCGAACCGGAACTGCATCGGCTCAATGCCGTGCGATCGCAATTCCGCTGAACGATCGGCGTCACGTCTGATGACCACTTCCTGGGTGATACTCGTCCGCGCGAGGGCCGGCGCTAACCGCGTGAAGAAGGTTTCCGCACCGCCCTTAGGGGCTCCGGCCATGACTTGCATCACACGCATCAGGCCTGCCTTTGCCCGGGATCGTCTGCAGATGCTTGTACCCGCTCCCAAAGCGCTAGCGCAGCCGCTTCCGCCTTGTCGACGGACAGGCTGTCCATGACCGTGCCGGTCGTCCGGTGGTCGTATCCCGGCGTGCCGATAATCTCGTCATAGCTCAAATCGGTACGGACGCAGGCGGTCAGCTCTCCCCACGGCGCATAGTGCGAAGTGCGGCTGGGTCCAAACAGGCCGAGCGTTGGGAGGCCAACCGCTGCCGACATATGCATCAATCCGGAATCGTTGCCGATAAAAAAAGAACAACGCCGTAGCACCGCTGCGGCTACGGGAAGCGCTGTTTTGCCGACAAGGTTTAGCAGCCGGTCAGGCGGAATGGAATCAAGCAGGGGCTGAACCTGCGCTAATTCCGGTGCGGCAGCGAGGACGGCGATCCGGCTTTGCGGCAATACGCCGCCGGCACCTGTCAGTCTTTTCACAAGTTCCACGAAGCGCTCCGGTCGCCACTGTTTGCCGGGCCAGTTTGCTGCGGCGGCGATCGCTAGCACTGGCGGGCCGTCCGGAACAAGTTGAGCTGCTTCCGATTCGTCTTGCGGATGTGTCCAGCAGGTCGGGGCCGGGGGACATTGTTGCAAGCCGAGTGTATGCGCCAGATGGGGTACGCGGTGAATTTCCAGATTTGTCGGGGGCGGCAGGCGTCGTTCCTGCGCAATCAGCAACCAGGACAGCGCGGATCGGCGGAGGTCGACCACCAAGTCCCAACGCCGTGGCGCGCACCGCCACCACAATTCCAGCCAGTGCAGTGAGAGTCTTCGTTTCCGCAAGATGATTACGCGGTCCAGGTTAGGCAT
>JAPPPC010000001.1:8092-11110 GCA_028817685.1 Rhodospirillaceae bacterium | reverse complement strand
GGCGCCACGCCAGCTTGTTGGCGCGGATGTAGAGCCCGCCCCAGCCCTGGGCGTAGGCGATGAAGCCGGTGACGGTCATCGGGCCCTTGACCAGGGTGGGGAGTTTGTCGCCGACCGCGACATCCTCGAAATAGCGGGTCTCGGCGCCGCGCACCGCTTCCTCGGCATAGCCCGCGAATATCTCCGCCAGCTCGTCGTCGGTATATTGCTTGATCGGCTTCTCGCGGAGCTCGTTGTACTTCGTGCCGGTCTCGCGCGCCTGGTCCCGGTCCGTGCGGAAGCACCAGCTGTCCGCGCCGGCCACCTTGTCGCCGTCCTGGTTGAAGAAGTCGACATGATAGATCTGCTGCACCGCGCGCCCCGAGAAGCGCGTGTCGTGCAGGATCAGATCCTTCAGCCAGGCCTCGGTGCGGATCTCGTCGTTGCGGCGCACCGGCTTGTGCCAGTTCCAGTCGGCCCCAGCCCACATGGCGTGCACCCCCGGCAGCCCGCCGACATAGCCGGAGACGATGCGGTCGCAGGCGAACAGGAAGGAGGGCAGCGCGATGATGCCACCGAATTTGGTGTTCGCGGCGTAGTCCGGATCGCACCAGAGCGGGTTGTCGTCGCCGATGCCGTGCGCGTAATGGCGGATATTGTCGCGCGTCGCCTCGTGGCACCAGGGCTCCAGCGAGTTCTCGATGCGCACGCCGATGCGCTCACGCAGCTGGTCGAGCCCGCGCTCGGTGATCTGGGCGAATTGCCGGTCGATACTGTCATTCATGTTTTAACCCTCTGGCTGTGCGGCCTGTTCGGCATCACGCAGCACCTTGCGATTGACCTAGCCCGCCGGCGTCTTCGGCAGTGCGTCGACGAAGGCGACGCGGCGGGGATATTCGTGCCGGCTAAGCCGGCTGGCGGTGAATTCCTGCAGCTCCTTGGCGAAGGCGTCGTCGCCCGGCCGCTTCGAGACGATGAAGGATTTGACGACCAGCCCGCGCTCTTCGTCGGGCGACCCGATGACCGCCGTCTCGTCGACATCGGGATGCTTCAGCAGCACGTCTTCGATCTCGACTGCGCTCATCGTGTAGCCGGCGGAGATGATCACGTCGTCGGCGCGGCCGCCATGGTAGAAATAGCCGTCCTCGTCGACCCGGCCGAGATCCTTGGTCGGGAACCAGCCGTCGCGGCGCTGCATCATGATCTCGCCGATCTGTCCCGGCGCGCAGTCCTGCCCCTGCGCGTCGTGCACGGCGAGGGTGATGCCCGGGATCGGCCGGCCGAGTGATCCCGGCTTGACCCTATGGTCGGCGGCGCCCGGATAGTCGGCCAGGATCACGCCGATCTCCGTCGTGCCGTACATGCTGCAGACGGGGGCGCCGAAGGTCGCCTCGGTCCAGGCGGCGGTGTCGGAATCGATCGGCTCGCCGGTGAAGGAGAGTTTCTCGACCTGGAAGGTGAAGCGGTCGGCGGCGCCGGCATTCTTCATCAGCCGGAAATGCGTCGCCGCGGCGGCGATGTTGGTGATCCCGTAATCCTGGATCGCCCGCATCAGCCGCACCGGATCGAACTTGCCGGCATAGCTCGCGGTCGAGACGCCGAGCGCCAGGGGTGAGATCGTGCCGTGCCACAGCCCGTGGCCCCAGGCGGGCGAGGAGGGGCACATGAAGCGGTCGCCCGGCCGGATGCCGGTGCCGTACAGCGCGGCCAGGATCACCGTCACGACCGCACGGTGCCGGTGCTTGACCGCTTCCGGCAACTCCCGCGTGGTGCCGGAGGTATATTGGTACATCGCCATGTCGGACGACGCGGTCTCGGGCGTGAAGTCCGCGCTTTCCGCGTCCAGCGCCGTCATGAACGACTCGTCGGCAATGACGGTTTCGATGTTTTCCGCCAGATGCGCGAGGTCCGCGTTGGTGACCAGCAGCTTCGGCGTGCAGTCGTCGATGCGCAGCCGCAGCCCGTCCGGGCCGAACAGGGTGAAGAGCGGCACCGCGACGCAGCCCGCCTTCATCGCCCCGAACAGCGCCACGTAGAACGGCAGGGACGGCTCCAGCATGATCGCGACCCGGTCGCCCTTCGCGAGGCCCTTGTTCAGCAGATAGTTCGCGAACCGGTTCGAAGCGTCCGACAGCGCGGCGAAACTGATTGTCTCGTCGCGCCCGTCCTCATGCGCGATGCGCACCGCGACCGCGTCCCGGTCGTGCCGGTCGACGCATTCATGGCCGATATTGAGCCGCTCCCGGTCGCCGTCAAACAGCGCCCACAGCGCCTCCTTCGAGTAGTGGCGCTGCGCATCGGCATAGAGGGTGTAGTCGGTCAACCGGGCCATGGCGGTCATGCGTGATTGCGGGTGGGCTGACGGTAGGGGTTTCGACTGGTAATTGTCAATAAACAATATTATTGTCTATAGACAATAACTACGAATTTGAAAATGCCATCACAAAACCCCGCCTTGAAGAAGCCTGTCGCCGCCGTCAGCCGCGCCGCCGCGATCCTGCGTTACCTCGGCAGGAGCGGGGCGCCGGCCGGCGTGAACGCGATTGCGCGGGAGCTGGATCTGGTGCCCAGCACCTGCCTGCATATTCTGCGTACGCTGACCCATGAGAACCTCACGGCCTTCGATGCGGGCACGAAACGCTACAGGCTCGGTCCGGCGCTGCTCGGCCTGTCGCGCGACATGCTGGCGCAAAACGATTTCGCGCGCGACGCCCAGCCGCTGATCGACGATCTTGCCGGCCGGCAGGGCGTGACGGTGACGGCGACGGAGCTCGACAATGCCGGACATATGGTCGTCATCGCGCTCGCCCGCGCGTCGGTCGCGCTCAGCATCCATGTCACGGTCGGCAGCCGCTTCCCGGCGTTGATCAGCGCGAGCGGCCGCTGCTATGCGGCACTGAGCGGCTGGACGCGCGAGGAACTGCGCGACCGGTTCAGCCCCCTCAAATGGCAGAACGCACCGCGCTTCGGCGACTGGCTGAAGGAGGTCGAGGCCGCGCGGCAGGATGGTTACGCCATCGACCGCGGCGCCTATATCCG
>JAPPPC010000001.1:0-8082 GCA_028817685.1 Rhodospirillaceae bacterium | reverse complement strand
TACTGCTCGGTCCTGATCGCCGCGGCACCGGTCTTCGACGGTGATGGCAACGCGACCCGCGCGCTCGCCGCGATCGGCATCGCAGACCAGTTCACAGGCGCGAAGGAGACCCGCCTCGCCCGCGCCGTCAAGCGGGCCGCCGAGCGGCTGTCCGCGTGACGCCTAGGGCCGCGGCCGCGGGTTCGCCATCACGTCCGGGTTCACGACGCTGGTCGGGGCGCCGTCCCCATAGGCGTTGATCTGGTCGAACACGTCGGTGAATTGCAGATTGTACTCCTCGCGCGTGACGTAGCCGATATGCGGCGTGCAGACGACATTCGGCATGGTGAGCAGCGGGTGCTTCGGGTCGCGCACCGGCTCCTCCTCATAGACGTCGACCGCGGCCATGCCCGGCCGACCGGCCAGCAAGGCCGCTTCCAGGGCGCCGGACTCGATCAGCGGCGCGCGGCTGGTGTTGACCAGCAACGCGGTCGGTTTCATGCAGGCGAGGTCCGCCGCGGTGACGATGCCACGGGTCGGTTCGTACAGCCGCATATGCAGACTCAGCACGTCGCACTGGCTGAAGAAGGCGCCCTTGCTGTCGGCGACCGCGCGCCCGTCGGCGCGTGCCCGTTCCTGGCCCGCCTCGCTGGCCCAGACCAGCACATTCATGCCGAACGTGTCGCCATAACTCGCGACGACCTTGCCGATGCGGCCCCAGCCGAAGATGCCGAGCGTCTTGCCACGCACCGAGCGGCCGTCGTCGGTTTGCCAATTGCCGGCCTGTAGCGAGGCCATCTGCTGCGGGATCTCGCGCATCGCCGCCAGGACCAGCCCCCAGGTCAGTTCGGCGGTCGCGTAAGAGGGCGTGCCCGCATGCTGGTCGGAAGACACGATGATGCCGAGCCGCGTGCAAGTGTCGATATCGATATGCGGGTAGACGCTGCGCTGGCTGATCAGCCGCAGGTTCGGCAGACGCTCGAGCAGGGGCGTGCGGATCTTGGTCCGCTCGCGAATCAGCACCAGCGCCTCGGTCTCCGCCAACCGTTCGGCCAGCCCGTCCACATCCTGCAGATGGTCGTTCCAGACTGTCACCTCATGCCCGTCCAGCTTGGCGAAACAGGGCAGGGTGCGCAGCGTGTCGTGGTAGTCGTCGAGGATGGTGACTTTCATCGTCTGGGCTCCCTGTTGGAAACAATATGAAGATTGAAGGCCTGTCATCCCGGCCTAGGTGCGTCGCATCGCAGACCCGGGATCCAGGGATAGGGTCAGTGTGGCTTTTCGGCTGGACCCCGGATCAAGTCCGGGGCGACACCCTGGTGTTTGTCTCTACATAGGTCTTTATCCGTTCTACGCCACCCCCACGGCACCGCTCTCGATCAGCGCCTCGATCTCCGCCTCGGCGTAGCCGTATTCTGCCAGCACCTCGCGTGATTGTTCGCCGAGCGCAGGGGGCGGGGTGCGGATCGAGCCGTTTTCGTAGCCTTCGAGGCGCAGCGGATTGGCGATCAGGTTGATGCGGCCGAGCTTGGGGTGGTCAACTTCCTCGACCATCTTCTGATGCCGGACATGCGGGTCGGCGAAGACCTTGTCCATTGTATAGACCGGCCCCGCCGGGATGCCGGCCTCGACCAGCTTGTGCGTCCAGTTGATCGCCGTGTCGGTCCGGAACCGTTCGTTCAGGTGCGCGCACAGCGCGTCACGGTTCGCCATCCGCTTGTCGTTGTCGAGATAGTCCGGATGCTCGATCAGCTCTTCGATACCGAGCACGCCGCACAGCCGCTCCCACAGATCCTGCGTCGGCGCGCCGACATTGAGCTGTCCGTCGCTCGCTTCGCAGGTGCCGTAGGGGTAGGCCGCCATGTGGAAATTGCCGCCCAGCCCCGGTACGTCGCCGGCCGACAGGTAGCGCTGGCCCTGCACGTTCAGCATGCCGATCAGGGTGCCCAGCAGCGACGTCTCGACGCGCTGGCCTTCGCCGGTGACGTGGCGCTGCGCGACGGCGGCGCAGACGCCCATCGCGGCCCACATGCCGGCACCCACATCGCCGAAGGGCACGCCGGCGCGAGTCGGCTCGCCGCCCGGCCAGCCGGTCACGCTCATCACGCCCGACATGCCCTGGGCGATCTGGTCCAGGCCCGGCCATTCGCCATAGGGCCCGTCGCGGCCGAAGCCGGTGATGCTGGCATAGATCAGCTTCGGATTGTCCTTCTTCAGATCCTCATAGCCGAGGCCCATCTCGTCGGTGCGGCCCGGCTTGAAATTCTCGACCAGCACGTCGACCTCGCGCGCCAGCTTGCGCACCACCTCGAGCCCCTTGGGATCGCGGAAATTGATCGCCAGGTCGCGCTTGTTGCGGTTGATCGACAGGTAATAGGCGGCGATGTCCTGGTCGAACGGCCCCCAGGCCCGGGTCATGTCGCCCTTGGGCAGAGATTCCACCTTGATCACGTCGGCGCCGAAATCGCCGAGGCACATGGTGCAAAACGGGCCGGCCAGCGCGCGAGTCAGGTCGAGCACGCGGATCGAGTCGAGGGGCAGGGCCATGGGACAATACCTTCTTGGAAACGGGATGACGCGGACAGTACCAACCGGACCCGCGCGCTGTACAGGCGACCGGGCGAGCCGGCGATAGTGCGCGTCGCGGCACACCGCTATATTGCCGGTGATGGAGCCGAACCCCCGCCTGATGATCCCCGAAGCGCCTGTCCTGGTCGCCGGTCTTGCCGACGCGGTCTGGCTCAGCGCGGATGGCGAGATTGCCGAGATCAGCTTGAAGGACGCGGCCAGACGCGCCGACGACCGGCGCCCCATCCTGTGCCACGCGCCGGCGGTCGCGCGGCGTCTCGATATCGCGCGCTTTCCCTGTTTCGACGTGCTGGAGCTGTTCGCCTTCGTGCGGCCGGCGGCGTTTTGTGTGCCGACGGTGGATGGTATCGCGGAGGTCCTCGACTTGGCCCCGCCCGCCGACGCGACCGCGCGCGCGACCACACTATTGACCGCGGTCTCGGCCATGCTGCGCGAGCTGGCCCTGCGGCCGCGCGATCGCGACGATCTGCCGGTTGCCTGGGCGATGGCGCGCGGTGGCTGGAGCTGGGGCGTCGCCGTGCTCTCGGCGCTGGGCGAAGAGGCGGACGACCGGCCGCGCGCGCCCGCAGCCGGGCTCGACGTCTGGCGCAACCTGCCGGAATGGCAGGAGCATGCGCCGCCGCCGCCACCCGGCAATCTTTCGGTGACGCCGGCGGACAGCCGGGCGCGGCTCGCGGCGCTGCTGGGCGACGGGGCGGAATCGCGGCCGAGCCAATCGGACTACGCGTCGGCCGTGTCGCCGGCCTTCACCCCGCCCGACGATGAGGACAGCCCCAATGTGGTGCTGGCCGAGGCCGGTACGGGCGTCGGCAAGACGCTGGGTTACATCGCGCCCGCCAGTGTCTGGGCCGAACGCAACGAGGCGCCGGTCTGGGTGTCGACCTACACCCGCAATTTGCAGCACCAGATCGACCAGGAGCTCGACCGGCTCTATCCGGACCCGGATGCGAAGCGTAACAAGGTCGTTGTGCGCAAAGGCCGGGAAAACTATCTCTGCCTGCTGAATTACGAAGAGGCGGTGCGCGGCGTCGCGGTGCGCGGCAGCGACGCGATCCCGCTCGGCCTGATGGCGCGCTGGGCGGCGCGCACCCGCGACGGCGACACCAATGGCGGCGATTTTCCCGCTTGGCTCAGCGACGTGCTGGGCGCGGGGCCCACGACGGGACTGACCGACCGGCGCGGCGAATGCATCTACTCCGCCTGCAGCCACTATTCCAAATGCTATATCGAGCGCGGTATTCGCAAGGCGCGCCGGGCCGATCTGGTGATCGCCAACCACGCGCTGGTGATGATCCATGCGGCGCGCGGCATGCCGGATCAGGGGCCGACGCGCTTCGTCTTCGATGAGGGCCATCACGTCTTCGACGCGGCGGACAGCGCCTTCTCGGCCCATCTCACGGGGCTGGAGGGGGCGGAGCTGCGCCGCTGGCTGCGCGGTTCGGAAGGGCGCCGGCGCAGCCGGTCGCGCGGGCTGAAACGGCGGGTCGAGGACCTGCTGGGCAATGACGAGCAGGCGGAGAAGGCGCTGGACGCGATCCTCGAGAGCGCCGCGATCCTGCCCGGCGAGGGCTGGCGTCAGCGCGCCGCGGACGGGGCGCCGCGCGGGCCCGCAGAGACGTTCCTGACGGCGGTGCGGCGCACCGTCTATGCCCGGGTCGACAATGCGGAAAGCCCCTTCGATTTGGAGGTCAGCGTCGAGGAGCCGACACCGGAGCTGCTGTCCGCCGCCGCCCGGCTGCACGAAGCGCTCGGCGATCTGGCCCGGCCGCTGCGAAAACTGCGCGAGCGGCTCATGGCCCGGCTCGACGCCGAGGCCGACAAGCTGGACAGCACCACGCGCAACCGTATCGAGGCGATCGCCCGGTCCCTGAAGCATCGCGGCGAGGACATCGTCGAAGCCTGGCGCTTCATGCTGGCGACCCTGCCGGAGGGCACCCCGCCGGAACATGCGGACTGGTTTTCCGTCGAGCGCATCGACGGCCGCGATTTCGATGTCGGCATGCACCGCCATTGGGTCGACCCGACCTTGCCCTTCGCCGAGGTGGTGCTGAATCAGTCGCAGGGCACCCTGATCACCTCGGCGACCCTGATGGACGGGTCGGGTGACCCGGATGCGGACTGGCAGGCCGCGGAAGCGCGGACCGGCGCCGAGCATCTGGCCGCGCCGGCGATCCGATCGGCGGTGCCATCCCCCTTCGACTACGCCGAACAGACCCGCGTCTTCGTCGTGAACGATGTGAAGAAGACCGAGATGGAGCAGGTCGCGGCCGCCTATCGGGTGCTGTTCCTGGCCGCGGGCGGCGGCGGTCTCGGCCTGTTCACGGCGATCGGACGGTTGCGGGCGGCCTATCGGCGGCTGGCGGCGCCGTTGGATGCGGCGAACATTCCGCTCTACGCCCAACATGTGGACGCGCTCAACCTGGCGACCCTGGTCGATATCTTCCGGGCCGAGGAAAACTCCTGCCTGCTGGGCACGGACGCGGTGCGCGATGGGGTCGACGTGCCGGGCCGCGCGCTGCGCTTGATCGTCTTCGACCGGGTGCCCTGGCCGCGCCCCACCATCATGCATCGTGCCCGGCGCAAGGCGTTCGGCGCGCGCGCCTATGACGACATGATCACACGGCTGCGCCTCAAGCAGGCCTATGGCCGGCTGGTCCGCCGGGCGACCGACCGCGGCGTCTTCGTCCTGCTCGACTCCCGCATGCCGTCACGGCTGGCCGGTGCCTTCCCCGAAGGCGTCGAGATCGAACGGGTCGGGCTGGCCGAGGCGGTCGCGGAGACAACCCGGTTTTTGGAGACCTCGGCGGATTAGCGACCGCGTGAAGCGCGCCCGTGTCGTCCCGGATTTAATCCGGGACCCAGGCTGCGCCGGCGGTGGATATGGGTCGGGCCGTGCGATGTTTCTGTGCTGGGCCCCGGATCAAGTCCGGGGCGCGGGGTGGGTACGAAGTTCCATGGATAACGCTTGACCATACGGTGGCGTTTCATGCAACGCTCGGTTTATGGCGTACTACGTCTACATTCTGGCGAGCAGTCGAAATGGCACGCTTTATGTCGGCCTGACCAACGATCTCGCGCGTCGCGTCTACGAGCACAAGCAGGGCTTGGCAGACGGCTTTACCAAGCGTCACGGGGTGAAAACGCTGGTTTATGTGGAGGCGCACCAGAACATCGACGACGCGCGGACGCGGGAAAATCGCCTCAAAAGTTGGAGACGGGGCTGGAAGCTGGCCCTGATTGAACGGGATAATCCGGATTGGCGTGACTTGTACGAGATGCTGTGATCGCTGCCTCCGCGTTGTCCTCGAAGGGAATTGCATGGGTGGCGCGTATGGAATGTCCAGGGCGTGCGCTGTAGGGCTGGGCCCCGGATCAAGTCCGGTGCACGGGTTGGTGAGTTCGGGAAGGCATTGTTAGCTCCATCACGTGTCGTCCCGGATTTAGTCCGGGACCCAGGCTGCGCCGGCGGTGGATATGGGTCGGGCCGTGCGATGTTTCTGTGCTGGGCCCCGGATCAAGTTCGGGGCACAAGGTGAGTGTGATTGTGGTGCATCGCCCTTGACGATAACGCCCAGGCGCATGATCTATTGCCCAAGCGATACTGTGAGGAATGAAGGATGATCAGCTCGGAAGCCGCCTTGATCTACGCCATGGTTATCATGTCGGCGGCGGATAGCGACATGAATGACGCCGAATTGACGGCGATGGGCGATATCGTGCGGCACCTGCCGGCCTTTGCGGAATACGACCCGAATATGCTGCCGGAGACAGCGCGTTCCTGTGGCGACATTCTGCGCGAACCCGATGGGATGGCGACGGTGCTGGGTCTTATCCGCCAATCCATTCCTTTACCGTTGCACGAGACCGCCTACGCGCTGGCGACCGAGATTGCCGCGGTCGACGGCGCCCTCGGGCCGGAGGAAACGCGGTTGCTCGAGCTGATCCGCCAGGGCCTCGGGATCGACGGGCTGGTGGCCGCCGCGATCGAACGCGGCGCGCGGGCCCGTTACGCGCGGCTGGGATAACGGTTCGATTGGAATTTAGCCGCTGACCGCCTTGACGCGGCGGCGCGGGCGGACGCCGGACAGCAGACGCAGCGCGTCGCCGAAGGCGTCCTTTTCCGGGCCGAGCGGGTCGTGGAACAGGCTATCCGTCTGCGCGATCTCCGGTTCCGCCTGGGCGAGTAATTCGGTGCCGGCGTCGCTGAGGAGGATGGCGAAGGCGCGACCATCGGCTTCATGGGCTTGCCGGTCGACCAACCCCGCTTTCTGCAAAGCCCGCAGGACCTGCGAGGTCATCATCGGGTCGCTTTGGCAATACCGCGCAAGATCGGCCTGTTTGACCGGCTGTCCGGTCTCCGCCTGCAGGTCCCGCAATCCGGCCAGCAGCAGATACTGCACCGGCGTGACGTCGAACGGGGCCAGGACCGCCCGGACCCGCTTCTGCCAAAGGTTGGCCGCGCGCCACAGCAGATAGCCTGGGATGCCGCAATCATCGGACATGCACATTCTCCATCTGATGATGGTCTGTTTTAATAAGTGCGCATAATAATGCAACTCCGACGGTGAATTCTGCCGGTCTTGTGCGGAAAAAATTTCTATTTAACAAAGGATGAACGCGGTAATGGATTGAATTTATTGGGTTTAGTGTTTGGCATGAAAGCTGCGTGCGTGAGCGGGCAAACCGATCAACGCCAAACGAGCCCCGCCATGAAAGTCGCCGAACTTGTCGCCGCGTTCCAGCGATTCGCGACGCCCCGGAACGAAACCGACGCCGCCGGACCGGAGTCCCTGCCGCTTGCACAAAGCCTCAAGGCACCGGCGACAACGCCGGAGCCGCTCCCCGCCCCCGCACCGCTGTCCGAGACCGAAGACCAGATTTCGGTCAGCCCGGAGGCCGTCTTCACCTTCGCCGCTTCGCGGTTCGATCCGCAGCGGATCACACGGCCCGAAATCGAGGCGTTGGCCGACACGCTACGCAATGGCGGCGCCATATCCGGCCGCGACCGGACGATCCTGACCTCGCTGCCACAGGACCAGCTTCAGTCCGCCCTGTTCGACAACGGCGCGGCCGAGCCAACCAATCTGGTGACCGACTTCCAGGGGCGCCTTGCCGTCGATCTGGCGAACTCCAACATCCGCGCCGTTGAGGAGGACACCCGCGCCCTGGCGATCCTCGGGCGGCTTGCCGGAATCCGCGAAGAGCTGGGCACCTAAAAGAAAAGAGCCGCGCCCAGCCGGACGCGGCTCCAATCTTCAAGTGGGTAGCGGTGGCTACATCATGCCGCCCATACCACCCATGCCACCCATACCGCCCATGTCAGGCATGGCCGGTGCGGCAGCGGCTTTGTCTTCCGGCTTGTCCGCGACCATCGCTTCGGTCGTGATCAGCAGGCCGGCAACCGAGGCCGCGTCCTGCAGCGCCGTGCGGACCACCTTGGCCGGGTCGATGATGCCGGCTTTCACCAGGTCGGTGTACTTGTCGGCCTGGGCGTCGTAGCCGAAGGTCGAGCTC
>JAPPPC010000417.1 GCA_028817685.1 Rhodospirillaceae bacterium | reverse complement strand
CATCGGAACCCTGATCATCATGATCATCGTGGGTATCCTGATCGTCTACACCTGGACCCACTTCGAACGTGCCTACATCAATGGCGACAGCACGATCGATGTCGAGATCATTCTCTGGCCGTCGAAACTGGCGGTGCCGTTCGCATTCTCCGTGCTGATGATACGGTTGGCGCTGCAATCGATCGGCTTCTTAAGGCTGATCATGTATCCGAACGCCGTGGAGATTGGTGTTCCGCATATCGAGACAGTCGATGAACAGGCGCAACATGAGATCGATGCGGGCCTCGCCGGTGAGGACGAGAAGGTCGATATCGTTGGACGAAATGCTAAGGCGGAGGCCGACTGATGGATGATTTTACAATTGGTTTGGTCTACACGGGCGGTCTGCTCGTAATGGTCTTCGGTGGCGTGCGCGTCTTTGCCGCCGCCGCGATCATCGGACTGTTCGGTACCGTTCACATCATCGGTTGGGACGCGGGCGCCGGCATTGTCGGCACCGTGCCGCACTCGAAGTCCATCAACTACGTGCTGAGCGTGCTGCCGATGTTCATTTTGATCGGCTTCATCGCCTATCACGCGGGCCTGACGCACGCCTTGTTCAACGCGGCACGTGCCTGGGTCGGTTGGGTGCCGGGTGGCCTTGCGGTCGCGAGCGTCTTCGCGACCGCCGGTTTCGCGGCGGTGTCGGGCGCCAGTACGGCGACGGCGGCGGTGTTCAGCCGGGTCGCCATCCCACACATGCTGGAACACGGCTATAGTCCGAGATTGGCTGCGGGCGTGGTTGCCGCAGGCGGTACGTTAGCATCGTTGATACCACCCAGTGCGATCCTGCTGATTTACGCGATCATCGTTGAGGAATCGGTCGGGACGCTGATCTTGGCAGGCTTCCTGCCCGGTGTCGTTTCCGCTCTGATCTATGCCGCCCTGATTATCGGTCAGTGCATGGTGAAGCCGGAAATGGGACGTCCGATCGCATCTCCGCCGATGATGGAACGCTTGAAGACCCTGCCGGGCGTGCTGCCGATCTTCGCCGTTGTCGCGATTATCTTCAGTGCGATGTATACCGGTTGGGCGACACCGACGGAGGCCGGCGCGCTCGGCGCATTCGTCGTGCTCTGCATCGCGCTTTGGAACGGCATGAAATGGCACTCCCTGCGCGAAGCGTTGATCGAGACGTCGAAACTGACCGTCATGATCTTCGCGCTGATCTGGGGCATCCTGATCTTCGTGCGGTTCCTCGGCTTCGCCGGCCTGCCGCAGGCTTTTGCGGAATGGCTGATCAGTCTGCCGCTGCCGCCGGTCGTGGTCATGATCATGATCCTGCTGGGCTACGCGGTGCTGGGCATGTTCATGGACGCCATCGGCATGCTGTTGCTGACCCTTCCGGTCGTCTACCCCGCGGTTATCGCGCTGGGGTACGATCCGATCTGGTTCGGCATCATCGTCGTGAAAATGTGCGAGGTGTGTCTGATCACACCGCCGGTTGGCCTGAACTGTTACGTGGTCTCGGCGGTTAGACCGGATATACCATTGGGTGATGTGTTCCGTGGGATCGGTCCGTTCTTCATCGCGGACGCCGCGACGATCGGCCTGTTCCTGGCATTCCCGGAAATCGTTACCTGGTTGCCTAACGCGATCAAATAAGCAAACGGCAAGGGCCCGCCGTAGGGTGGGCCCTTGTTCGAATTTTCAATCCCGAGCCATTGGGCTCGGGATTTTTTTGGCCGGATGGTTAGGCGAAGAGCTTGTCGATATCGTCCTGCGAAATCGACTCGCCGGGAAGCTGGGGACCGTTTAGCAGCGCTTCGTCGCCCTCCGGCATCTCCATTTCCATGCCGATTTCTTCCATAACGGACTCAATGTCGTCACGCCCCCACAGCGCGACCATGGCGTCGATGCGTTCTTCGACGAACTGAAGCGATTTCACGATTTTGCCAACGCGCTGCCCCGTGATGTCTTGGAACGTGCAGCATTCGATCGCGGCCATGGTCTTTTCATTGATTTGATCGCACAGTGCTGAGGCGTCTCCGCCCTCTCTGATCTGGTCCGCCACACTGTCGATTTCTTCCAGATTCTCGAGGATACTGTCGGTCGCCTTTTCGGTTGCGGCCACGATTTCGTCGAGATGTTCCGAGGCGGATTCGAAGTGCGTTCGCTCGTCCATTCGGACATGCACCTGGGCGATTTCCTCGCGCATTTTCTGGATATATTTGAAAAGGTTTAGAATTTCCGAACGAAGCTTCTCATCTTCCGTTAACACGGCGCGAATTCCCTGATTACTGACCGGCGATCTATTACGGTAGGTTGAATTTAGCGACAGGTTGGTTTCGGAAAAATTAACGCCGACGCGGAAACCCGCCCGCGAGTTTACGCCGCACGACCATGGCTGCTACAAAGCGTCGGTCCGGTAGCAAAAATTGGGGGCAAGGTAATGGCGAAGCATGCGGAACTGATTGTCCAACAGAACGATCTCGACCAGTTCGCCCCGCCGGGCCACGGCGGAACAGTCAATGTGCGCCTTGCCGATAAAGAGTTTTGCGATGGGTTCGAGATGCTTCTGGGCACGGTCAAGCCTGGCGGCGAAGCGGAGCCGCACTCGCACGACGTCGAACATCAAATCATCTACATACTGAAAGGT
>JAPPPC010000162.1 GCA_028817685.1 Rhodospirillaceae bacterium | reverse complement strand
GAAAAGCCGACGAACGCAAGGCGGACGAAGCCTTCGAGATTCCCAAGGTCACCAACGAGGCCGTCGATAAGTCGCTGCAGGACGGCACCATGGACATGCAGCGCCTGCAGTTGGAATCGAATTTCCTCTGGCACGCCGACAGCACATTCATTCCCACGCCTGCGCTGACCAACATCCTGATCGGGCGGGTGGTGACGTCCGAGGGTGGTGCGACCGAGCTGGCCTCGACCCGCGCCGCCTGGGCCGCGATGCCCGAAGACCTGAAGGCGCGTATCCGCGACCGGGGCATCTGGCACCATTATTCCGTCTCACGCGCCAAGATATCGCCCGAACTGGCAGAGCAACCGATGTTTCACAAATGGCCCGCGACCCATTGGAAATCCGTTTGGCCTAACCCGGTTAACGGGCGCGAGGCGCTTTATATCGCGAGCCATGCCTATAAGGTCGATGGCTATGACGAGGCCGAGAGCCAGGCTTTGCTGGATGAACTGATGGCCTTCTGTACGCAGCCGGAATTCATTTACTCGCACGAATGGGAGGTGGGCGATGTGCTGATCTGGGATCAGCGATCAACCCTGCATCGCGGCACGCCCTGGCCCTATGAACAACCGCGCACCCTGTCCAGCATTTGCGTCTCGGTCACCGAAACTGACGGCGTCGAGCAAATGCGACTACCAACATGAACCGCAATTCGACCGTAAGACCGGCCGACAAAAACGCAGGAATACCTGCATAACCCGAGGGTCCCCCTCACGACCGAACAGAGAGGAACAAACATGACGTATCTGACACGCACCGGAAAACCGCTGCCAAAGACGATCACCGATCAGGCCGACAAGGCTGCCAGCGATCCAGTAAACCGCCGGGAATTCCTGGCGCTGGCCACCTCGTTTGGGGCGACCGCTGCAACCGCTTATTCGCTGCTTGGCTCGGCCAGGCCAGCGCATGCGGCAAGCCACGCGAAGGTGGGCGGCACCGTCCGTATCCAGATGGAAGTGCGTGGCCTGAAAGACCCGCGCACCTTCGACTGGTCGCAGATCGCCAACTTCACCCGTGGCTGGCTGGAATATCTGGTGACCTATGAGAATGACGGCACGGTCAATCCGTCGCTCCTGGAAAGCTGGGAAATCAGCGACGACGCCAAAACCTATACGCTGAATGTCCGCCAGGGCGTCAAATGGAACAACGGCGACGATCTGACCGCCGAGGATGTCGCCCGCAATATCACCGGCTGGTGTGACAAGGATGTCGAGGGCAACTCGATGGCGGGCCGGTTCGCGGTTCTCATCGATCCGGCCACGAACAAGGCGCTGGACGGCGCGATCGAGGTTGTCGACAGCCATACTGTTCGGTTGAACCTGCCGCGGCCTGACATTTCGCTGATTGCGGGCATGGCCGACTATCCGGCCGCCATCGTGCACAGTGCGTATGATCCCGCATCCCTGTTGGACAACCCGGTCGGCACCGGCCCCTATCTGCCGGAAAGCCTGGAAGTTGGCGTGAAAGGCGTTCTTGTACGCAACGAGGATCACACCTGGTGGAACGCCGGGAACGGCGCCTGGATGGACCGCATCGAATATATCGACTTCGGCACCGACCCTTCCGCCTTCGTGGCCGCCGCCGAAGCGGATGAGATCGACATGATGTACACGCTTGAGGGTGACTTCATCGACATCATGACATCGCTAGACGGCTGGGTCGAAAACGAGGTGGTGACTATGGCCTCGATCGTGATCCGGCCCAACCAGTTGGCCGAGATCGATGGCGCCGCGCCCTATGCCGACAAGCGGGTCCGCCAGGCGCTGGCGATGGCGGTGGACAACTCCGTCTTGCTTGAGCTTGGGTATAACGGTCGCGGTGTGCCTGCGCAAAACCACCATGTGGGCCCGGCACCTCCCGAGTATGCCGATATCGGCGATCCGGTCTATGACCCGGCGGGCGCGCTTGCGCTTATGAAAGAGGCGGGAATGGAGGATTTCGAGCACGAAATCATCTCGATCGACGACGCCTGGCGCAAGGATACCACCGACGCGGTCGCAGCACAGTTGCGCGACGCAGGTATCAAGGTCAAACGCACGATCCTGCCGGGGTCGACCTTCTGGAACGACTGGGCCAAGTATCCTTTCTCATCGACCAACTGGACCCACCGCCGGCGTGGTGTGCAGATCTGGGCGCTGGCCTATCGCTCGGGCGTGGCGTGGAACGAATTCGGCGGGGCCAATGCGGATTTCGACGCGATTCTGGAAGAAGCGCTTGCCACGCCCGACACCGAAGCGCGCCGGGCGCTGATGGCCAAGGGCGAGAAGATTGTTCAGGACGAAGGCGTGACGATCCAGCCCTATTGGCGCTCGCTTTACAACCACACGCGCGAGGGTCTGGAAGGCGGTGCGCACCACATCTCGTTCGAAATCCGGCCGGGGCAGTTGCACTGGACCTGAGTTCGGTTGGCGGGGCGGGCAATCCCGCCCCGCCATACTCCAAAAGGGCTGACGATGATGGACGTGATGCTGCTTGTCGCTCAATCGGCGGCGGTTTTCTTTCTTGCCGCCTGGCTGACCATCGGCGTGCTGGACAATCTGTTCTTCCCCAAACTGAACAGCACCTTCACGGCTGAGGTTCTTGAAATGGCCCGCATGCGGGATG
>JAPPPC010000455.1 GCA_028817685.1 Rhodospirillaceae bacterium | reverse complement strand
CAAATCCTCCGTTAACGAATAGGCTCAGATGTCCCAAATGTTTTGATGACGGACAGTCCCATCGTTTCCGCAACGCTCACCACCATGGCTTTTGACCACAGCAGCTTGCGGTGGCTTGGGATCAGCTCCTGATCGCCGAACCCGAAGGGCCCTCCTTCATCTCTTATACAGTTGCGCGCCGGCGTGTGGACCGCCGACACTCGTGACACAAGACCCAAGCCGGACATCTTACAAATAACGGCTGCGTCGAGGGGAAAGGGACTACCGTTTTCAAACGAGTTGGTATTCGAAGATACCAAGTCCGACTACTCAGCCTGAACTGGTATTCCAATTCTGGAGCCAGAGTGCAATAGTCGCCCCATGGCACGGATAGAGCCCTATCTTGGGCGGCTTTACCGCTACGCTTTCAGCCTGTGCCGAAACGAGGACGCGGCCCGGGACCTCGTACAGCAGTGCGCGGTCAAAGCCCTTTCGGCGGGATCAGTTCCCATAGACGAGGCTGCCTTCCGATCGTGGCTGTTCGTCATTTTGCGCAACACGCTGATCGACGATCGTCGGCGGCACAGAAGCGCGGAATCTGCGCGTGTGGCGGTAGCCGAATACGAATATCGTCCAGAGATGGAATTTTGGCGAGAGGACGAACGTTTAATTAATACGTTGAGCGTAAAGCAGGCCATGGGCAAGTTGGGCGAGAACGACCGGGAGATTATCGGACTGGTGGATTTAGCCGGTCTCAGCTATGCCGAGGCTGCGGACGTGCTTGACATCCCTGTAGGCACGGTAATGAGCCGTGTCAGTCGGGCGCGCGGGCGTTTACTGGCGCTTCTCAAGCCGAGCAACGTCACGCCGATCCCATTGCGAAAGCGGCGCGGCGGGTAAGAGCAAAGTAGATTAGCAGAAAGAAGTAGAGCGGCGTGGACGATAGACGGCAACAAGAATTCGAGCAGCTTAACGCGTTCATCGATGGCGAGCTCGGCGTCGAGGACCGCGCAGCGGTGACTGCGCGAGTCGCCCGGGATCCAGCTTATGCGCGCGAACTTGCGGCGCTGAACCAACTCAAGGTGGCAATGGTGGAATCTGTGCCCACACCTTACATTTCCGTGCCACGTGAGCCTGTGCGCCGGCGCCGGTTCGCGGCAATGGCAATCGCCGCGAGCCTGCTGCTGGCCGTCGCCGCCGGCATCACTTGGACGGTGAAAGACGGCAGCCAACCGCAAATGGACGGGTTCGTCCTCGACCGAGCGGTGGCGTTGCACCGGTCCTGGCTTCCGCAGAAACCGGGCCAGACGGTGGAATCGGCCGCCCATCAGGTGTCCGCCATGCTGCATCCCTACGTGCCCGACCTGTCAGCCAACGGTCTCAACCTCGCCTATGCCGGTGCCGGCAAAGCTGCGGGCGCAAAGGACACGTTGCTCGTCGGCTATATTGGCTCGCGGGGATGCCGCTTGACCCTGCTGGTTAACGGTGTTGACGGGGAACGGACGGAGCCACCGCGAAATATAGAGACCGAAAACGTCCTCGCGGCCATCTGGCAGGCCGGGGAACTGCGTTATACGCTGCTCGCCGAGGGAATGGCGAAACCACGCTTCCGGCTGATCTCCGAAACCGTGCGACGCTCCAGCCTGGAACGGCTGCCGTTCGACAACGAAGCCCGCACCGCGCTGGCCCAAAGCAGGGCCAGCAACCCGCCTTGCCGCGTTTGATATTTTTTTAGGAATAAAACGACCCACCGCCGCGTCTTATCGTCTGTAGGTGCGCATTGCGCCGGTAAATCGATATAGACAACCGGGAGGGGAAATTTTCCATGGAGAAAACTGATAACCGGCACGAAAAGTCCATTTTGGAATTATACGCCGACGATCCGGAGCGAGCGGACAAGGTCGTATTCGGCCGTGAAGCCAACGATGATCGTCGGGGATTTTTGAGAGGCGCTGGTCTCGCTACCATGGGCGCCATGCTGGGGGCAGCGATTCCCTTCAGCCGCAACATGCCCGCAGGCTTCGTGCCGGAAGCCCTGGCCCAGAAAATGATGAAAGTCGAAGGCAAGGACGGGCTGACGGTGCTCAATGACCGCCCTGTCAATGCCGAGACCCCGCCTCACCTGCTGGATGATGATGTTACCCCGACCTCGCGCCATTTCATCCGTAATAACGGACTGGTGCCCGACAATACCTCCGCTGACGGCTGGATGCTCACTGTCGACGGGCAGGTGAACACCCCACTAAACCTCTCGATCGACGAGCTCAAGAAGAAGTTCCAGGTCGTCTCGCGCAAGCTTCTTATCGAATGCGGAGGAAACGGCCGTGCCGGCTTCAATCCACCGGCCAGTGGCAACCAGTGGACCTACGGCGCAGTCGCAAACGCTGAATGGACCGGTGTTCGCATGGCCGATGTTTTGAAATCCGCCGGGATCAAGCCGGATGCGAAATATACCGGCCATTTTGGGAAAGACACTCACCTGTCTGGCGATCCCAATAAATTGCCAATCTCGCGTGGCGTGCCGATGCAGAAGGCGATGGATCCCGACACGCTGATCGCGTTCGCCATGAATGGCAAGCCGATCCATCCGATGAACGGCGCGCCACTGCGCGTCGTCGCGCCCGGCTGGCCAGGTTCTTGCTCGCAGAAATGGCTGCACCGTATCTGGG
>JAPPPC010000379.1 GCA_028817685.1 Rhodospirillaceae bacterium | reverse complement strand
GCCGAAGGCGCCGCCGGCGCTATTCTCGTATCGCCAGAGCCGATGCTGGCGTTCGAATGAGCCGATTACGCCATCGCCGTCCGCGTCGGTTGCCAGGGACTCCGAGTCACTCCTTCTGCCTTTGAGCGTTTTGCCGCGCAGGTCGCGCAACGGCGAGATGTCGATGTCGCGCATGCCGATGAGCACGCCGCCCCGGTAGGTGAGCGTCGCCGTCACCCAATTTCCCCGGTCGGTGAGGGCACGCATACGCCGTCCATCGGGCGAGACCTGCAAGGCGGAAAGGCCGCCGAAGCGGTTGTCGCCGCCGGCAATACTGAAACCGCCGCGCCAGGTAAGCTGGCCCACCGAAGAACGGTCGGCATCTTCCGTGTCTAGCGGGATCGAGCTTACGGTGTAATCCTCTGCCGTCGCCGATGTCGCGAAGCACAGGGCAATACCCGCGCTGAGGATCCGCAACGCGGTGAATACAGGATGTTTCATGGGGGCAAGTCGAACGTGTTTCAACGGGTCTTCGATGAACAGGCAAGGCGGTAATGCTACCATGAATGCCAAGGCGACTGTGATCGAATTTACAAGCGTTTGACTGAATGACTTGAGTCGGAAGGCGAGGGAAGAGGGTGCGTGTATTCGTTCTCTTGGCAGCTCTATCGGTAACGGCACCGACACCGGCTGAGGAACAGGCGAAGAATCACCGTCTGTGCCAGTCCGCCAATACCGTTCCGGAACGGCGCATCATTGCGTGCAGCCGATCCATCGACTCCGGAAACCTCACTCGGATCTCCCTGGCTCAGGAATATTACGCGCGGGGACGCGCGCAGGCGGATTTGCGGCACCGCACACAGGCGATCGATGATTTCAGCCAGACGATTCGATTGGACCCCAGCCATGTGAACGCCTTCCATGATCGCGGAAAGGCGTATGAGAACGCGGGCCGGCTTAGGTCGGCGCTGCGTGACTACGATTTTGCCCTGGCGCGCGATCCGGACTTCGCGGCGGCGTTGAACAGCAAGGCGTGGCTTCTGGCGACGGCACCGGACGCCGCGATCCGAGACGGCGTGCAGGCCGTTCGCTTGGCACTTCGCGCGCTTCGCCTGGTAGCCTATCCCGAACATCATGGGACGCTCGCAGCGTCTTATGCGGAGGCTGGGCGCTTCAAGGAGGCCGTCCGCACGCAAGAGATGGCGATCGCGCGGCTCCAGGCTACAGGCCGGGTCTTGTTGCTGACCGACTATCGGTCCCGTTTGGCGCTTTACCGGGCCGGGCAGGCATTTCACCGCGGTGTCGAATAATTTCACTTGTCAGCAGTAACGTATTTGGCATTATGTATACCACAGAAAATGTGGGTGCCGAACCGCCGGCCGGTGGTTCCCTGGGGCTTTAAGAGATTCGAATGGATAGCGTCGAAGCGATCGTACAACCGATTGAGGACGTCCAGAGTCTGAAGGATCGGACCTACGCCGCCCTGAAGCAGGCGATCACCGCAATCGACATTTACGCCAATCCGGAAGAACCGCGCCTCGACGAACGCGAACTGTCGGCCCGTCTCGGTGTCAGCCGCACGCCCATCCGTGAAGCGATGGCGCGCTTGGAGCAGGAAGGTCTCGTGCGGATTGCGCCGCGCAAGGGCGTCTTCGTTGTCCGCAAGCCAAAACACGAAATTCTGCAAATGATCACGGTCTGGGCAGCCTTGGAGAGCATGGCCGCCCGTCTGATCACCCTGCATGCGAGCGACGCGGAAATCGCGTCCTTGCGAACCCTGTTTGCGACACCGGAAGGCGATCAGGCGAAGGCCAATATCGATGAGTATTCCGACCGCAATATCCGGTTCCACCAGGCGATCATCCGCATGAGCAAATGCGACCTCCTCGTGGAGATGGCGGACAATCTTTTCATCCATATGCGGGCGATCCGGGCGCAGACGATTTCGGAGGACGACCGGGTCAGCCGATCGATCATCGATCACATGAACATCATCGAGGCGCTGGAACAGCGGAATACGGAACTGGCTGAAAAGCTGGCGCGGCAGCACACGCTGGATCTCGCCGCGCATGTCGAAAAGAACGTCAATTATTTGGACTAGGCGCGCGAAGTCGCGCGAGAGGGAGACGAAGATGGCGGAACAAGTTGCGGATGAAGGAAACCTGACCGATGGCTTCAACCTGGTCATCGATGCGCTGAAGCTGAACGACATCAACACGATCTATAACGTGCCGGGGATCCCGATCACGGATTTGGGCCGCTACATGCAGGCGGCGGGAATGCGGGTCCTGTCCTTCCGGCACGAGCAGAATGCGGGCTATGCGGCGGCGATTGCCGGATATTTGACGCAGAAACCGGGTGTGTGCATGACCGTTTCCGCGCCAGGGTTCCTCAACGGGCTGACGGCGCTGGCACACGCCACGACCAACTGCTTCCCGATGATCCTGATCAGCGGCTCGTCGGAGCGCGAGATCGTCGATTTGCAGCAGGGCGATTACGAGGAGATGGACCAGCTGGCCATCGCCAAGCCGCTCTGCAAGGCCGCCTACCGCGTTCTACATGCCGAGGATATCGGCATCGGCATCGCCCGGGCGATCCGCTCCGCCGTATCCGGCCGGCCCGGCGGGGTCTATCTCGACTTTCCGGCGAAGCTGCTGGCGCAGACCATGGATGCGGCGGCGGGCGAACGTTCGCTGGTGCAGGTTATCGACGCCGCGCCGCGTCAACTGCCTGCGCCGGAGTCGGTGGCACGCGCGCTCGACGTTTTGAAGGGCGCCGAACGTCCGTTGATCATTCTCGGCAAGGGTGCTGCCTACGCACAGGCCGACGATGCGATCCGCGCATTCGTCGAAAAGAGCGGCGTACCGTATCTGCCGATGAGTATGGCCAAGGGGCTGCTGCCCGACACGCATCCGCAATCCGCCGGCGCGGCGCGGTCGCTCGCGCTGAAAGAAAGCGACACCGTGATGCTGATCGGCGCGCGGCTGAACTGGCTGCTGTCGCATGGCAAGGGCCGGACCTGGGGTGACAAGCCGAAGAAGTTCATTCAGGTCGATATCGAGCCGCGGGAAATGGACAGCAATGTCGAAATCGCGGCCCCGGTGGTTGGCGATATCGGGTCCTGCGTTGCGGCGCTGCTCGACGGGATGGGCGATAACTGGTCTGCACCGCCGGCCGACTGGACCGGCGCGATTCGGGAGAAGGTGGAAACCAACGTTGCCCGCATGGCGCCGCGGTTACAGAACAACAACATTCCGATGAACTATCAGGGGGCACTCGGTGCGCTGCGCACGATCATCAAGGAGCGGCCGGACGCGATCCTGGTCAATGAGGGTGCCAACACGCTCGATTTCGCGCGCAGCATCATCGACATGTACAAGCCCCGCAAGCGGCTCGATGTCGGGACCTGGGGCGTCATGGGCGTCGGCATGGGCACGGCCATTGCCGCGGCGGTGGAGACGGGCAATCAAGTGCTGGCCATCGAAGGCGACAGCGCGTTTGGCTTCTCCGGCATGGAGATCGAGACGATCTGCCGCTACGAATTGCCGGTCTGCGTCGTCGTTTTCAATAATGGCGGCATTTATCAGGGCGCCGGCGTCAACCCGTCCGGCGGTTCCGATCCGGCGACGACGGTGTTCGTCAAGGATTCGCGCTACGACATGATGATGGAGGCGTTCGGCGGCGTCGGCGTCAACGCGACCTCGCCCGATGAGCTCAGTCAGGCCGTCAACGCGGCGATGGATTCCGGCAAGCCGACATTGGTCAATGCCGTCATCGACGAGACGGCCGGGACCGAAAGCGGCCGGATCGGAAACCTCAATCCGCAGCGCGTTGTGGCTCAGAAAACCTAGCCGCGCAAACGAATATCCATTCTTAAGAACAGGAACGAAGCCATGAGCAAAGCGCTAGAAGGCGTTAAAATTCTCGATATGACCCACGTTCAATCGGGGCCGACCTGCACGCAATTGCTGGCCTGGTTCGGGGCGGATGTCATCAAGGTGGAACGGCCCGGCGTCGGCGACGCGACGCGCGGCCAGCTGCAGGACATCCCCAATGTCGACAGCCTGTATTTCACCATGCTGAACAGCAACAAACGCAGCCTGACGCTCAACACCAAGAGCGATGAAGGCAAGGCGATCTTCACCAAGCTGATCGAGCATTGCGACGTGATGGTGGAGAATTTCGCGCCGGGCGCGCTCGACCGCATGGGTTTCACCTGGGAGCGCATCCAGGAGATCAACCCGCGCATGATCTACGCTTCGGTGAAGGGCTTCGGGCCCGGCCCGTATGAGGACTGCAAGGTCTATGAGAATGTCGCGCAATGCACCGGCGGTGCGGCGTCGACGACGGGAGAGATCGACAGTGTCCCGCTGGTGACCGGCGCGCAGATTGGCGATTCCGGCACCGGGTTGCATCTGGCGCTGGGCATCGTGACGGCGTTGTTCCATCGCTCCCATTCGGGCAAGGGGCAGCGCGTCACCTGTGCCATGCAGGACGGTGTGTTGAACCTCTGCCGCGTGAAACTGCGCGACCAGCAACGGTTGGAGCACGGACCGCTAACCGAGTATCCGCAATATCCGAACGGCACGTTCGGCGAGGCCACGCCCCGGGCCGGCAATGCCTCCGGCGGCGGACAGCCGGGCTGGATCGTGAAGTGCAAGGGCTGGGAGACCGACCCCGACGCCTATATCTACGTCATCACCCAGGCCGCGGCCTTCGATGGGCTGGCCAAGGCCATCGGTCATGAGGATTGGCTGGAGGACCCGGACTGGAATACGCCGAAGGCGCGTCTGCCGCGTCTGGAGGAGATGTTCGACGAGATCGAGAAATGGACCAAGACCAAAACCAAGTTCGAGGTCATGGACATACTCAATCCGCTGAACGTGCCCTGCGGGCCGATCCTCAGCATGAAGGAGTTGGCAGAAGAGCCGTCGTTGCGCGAAACGGGTACGATCGTCGAGGTCGACCATCCGGAACGTGGCAAGTATCTGACGGTCGGCAACCCCGTCAAGCTGTCCGATTCACCGGCCGATGTGGACCGGTCGCCGCTTTTGGGCGAGCATACGGATGAGATTCTGAAAGAGATCGGCTTGAGCGCGGCGGAAATCGAATCGTCGAAATCCGCCGGCGCGGTCTAAGCCGGACAGTACAGAGAGAAACGCACGAAAGGGAGAGGGATGCGAATTATCGTTCACGGCCAACAGGCCTTTGGAGAGGCGGTGCTGAAGGCGCTGCTCGATCGCGGCGAAGATATCGTCGGTGTCTATTGCGCGCCGGACCGGGAAGGGCGGCCTGCCGACTCGATCAAGACGCTGGCGCTGGAGCACGACCTGCCGGTATTCCAGCCGAAGAGCTTCAAGGATCCGGAAGTGTGGGAAGAGTGCCGTGCGCTGAAGCCGGACCTCGGCGTCATGGCCTATGTCACCAAGTTCGTGCCGGAAGATTTCCTCTACATCCCGACCAAGGGGACGATTCAGTATCACCCCTCGCTGCTGCCGCTGCATCGCGGACCCAGCTCGATCAACTGGCCGATCATCATGGGCTCCAAGAAGACCGGGCTCAGCATCTTCTGGCCGGACAATGGGCTCGATACCGGGCCGATCCTGTTGCAGAAGGAGACCGAGATCAGCGAGGACGACACGCTTGGGTCCGTCTATTTCGACCGGCTGTTTCCGATGGGTGTCGAGGCGATGGTCGAGGGTGTCGATCTGGTGCGCGACGGCAAGGCGCCGAAGATCGTACAGGACGAATCCAAGGCGACCTACGAAAGCTGGTGCCGGGCTGACGATGTGGAGATCGATTGGAGCAAGCCGGTCGATGAGGTCTATGCGTTGATCCGTGGCGCCAATCCTCAGCCCGGCGCCTGGACGAAGCATGATGGCAAGACTTTGCAGGTCTTCGACTGCCGTAAGGCAGCGTCTGGCAGCGGCGCGCCCGGCGAAGTAATTGCCATCGGTGACGACGGAATCACGGTTGCCGCCGGTGGCGGCGCCTTGAATCTGCAGCGGGTGCGGCCGGAAGGCGACAAGAAGCTCAAGGCCGCCGATTTCGTTTCCGGCAGCGGTATCGCCGTCGGCGCGAAACTCGGCTGACCGGGACCGCGCATGAAATACATCCTGGAGGGCAACCGCGTCAGTACGGTGGGCGACGCCTATTTCGTCGCTCCGACCGCGGCGGTGATCGGCAAGGTGCGGCTGGAGCGCAACGCCAGTGTCTGGTGGAACGCGGTCCTGCGCGGCGATATGGAGCCAATCACCGTTGGCGAGAATTCCAACATCCAGGATGGCTGCGTCTTGCACACGGATGTCGGATATCCCTGCACGGTCGGCAAGAATTCGACGATCGGTCACATGGCGGTACTGCATGGTTGCACGATCGGCGACAACTCGATGGTGGGGATCGGCGCGGTCGTGCTGAACGGCGTGACTGTCGGGCGCAATTGCATTATCGGATCGAATGCGCTCATCCCCGACGGCAAGACGATCCCGGACAATTCGGTCGTGATGGGTTCACCCGGCAAGATCGTGCGCAAGGCGACCGAAGCAGACCAGGCCTATATCCAGGAAACGGTCGATTTCTATGTCGGCAACCAGGACCGGTTTAAGAACGCGTTGGAGATCGACGAATAACGAAATCTTGACGCCGAGAGAACGGGGCCCGCTTGACCCCGAACGGACGTAGCGGGCAGAGTTTTGCAAACACAATGACAGTGCGGACGCAGAAGCCGCCGAAAAACAGGGAGACAACGGAATGGCTTACAATACACTCATCATGGGCGCGTCCTACGGGTCGCTGCTAGCGATCAAGCTGCTGCTCGCCGGGCATTCGGCGAAGCTGATCTGCCTGCCCGAGGAGGCGGAACTGATCAACACGGAAGGGCAACTCGTCCGCATCCCGGTGCGCGGCCGCGAGGGACTGGTCGAGGTGCATTCGAACGATCTCCCGGGCACGATTTCCGCCGCGGGACCGGGCGATGTCGATCCGTCGGAATACGATCTCATCGCGCTGGCGATGCAGGAACCGCAATACCGCTCGCCCGGCGTGCGCGAACTGCTCGACGCGGTCGGCAAGTCCGGCAAGCCCTGCATGTCGATCATGAACATGCCGCCGCTGCCCTATCTGGCGCGGATACCGGGGCTCGACACCGACTCGCTGAAACAGTGCTACACGGACCCGACCGTCTGGGACAATGTGGACCCGAAGCTGATCACCCTGTGCAGTCCCGACCCGCAGGCCTTCCGCCCGCCGGAGGAAAAGACCAACGTGCTGCAGGTCAGCCTGCCGACCAACTTCAAGGCGGCGCGCTTCGAATCCGACGAGCATACGGCGATCCTGCGCCAGATGCAGGCCGACATCGAAGCGATCCGCTACGACGACGGCCAGGGCGAGGTCGAATTGCCGGTCAAGCTGAAGGTGCACGACTCGGTCTTCGTGCCGCTGGCCAAATGGTCGATGCTTCTGACCGGTAACTATCGTTGCGTCCTGCCGGACGAAATGCAGTCGATCCGTGACGCGGTGCACAGCGACATGGAAAAATCGCGAACCGTCTATGAGTGGGTGTCCGAGGTCTGCCGCGCCATGGGCGCCGATCCGGCCGACCAGGTACCGTTCGAGAAATATGCCAACGCCGCCAACGGGCTGACCAAACCGTCTTCGGCCGCCCGGGCGCTGGCCAACGGCGTGCCGAACATCGAACGGGCCGATTGCCTGGTCAAGACCATCGCCGGCCAGAAGGGCATGCAGAACGATACGGTCGATGAAACCGTTGGCCGCGTCGAATCCTGGCTGGCGAAGAACAGGGCGGCGGCGTAGCGGCGCATGCCGGAGCTCCGGTCCGAATTCCTGTTCACCATCACGGTGACCGTGACGCAACTGCATGATTTCGGTGAGACGCCGTTCGGGTTGCGCCATGTGGACATGCTCGGTGGCGGCTCATTTGAAGGACCGAAGCTGCGTGGCGACGTGTTGCCGGGCGGCATGGACCAGAAGATTAACCGGGCGGACGGCGCGATGACGCCGAACGTCCGGTTGGTCCTGCGCACCGACGACGAGGCGTTGATCTACATGTATTACACCGGCGTGCGGCACGGTTCGCCGGAAGTGATGCGACGGATTGCCGACGGCGAAACCGTCGACCCGTCGGAGTATTATCTGCGCAATGCGCCGTTCTTCGAGACGGCGGCGCCGAAATACGACTGGCTCAACCGGATCGTCTCCGTCGGGGTCGGGCGCCGTATGCCGGATCACGCCGCCTACGACGTCTTCGAGATACTTTAGGACTGATATGACCGACATCGAGATGCTGAAGCGCGAGGTGAAGGCGCTGGTCTTTGACCAATACGGCACCGTCGTCGACATGCAGGGCGGGCTGACGGATGTCGTCCGGGAATACTTTCAGGAGAAAGGGTCGGATACCGATCCCAGCCGCTTCGTCACCTGGTGGCGGCGGACCCATTTCGAGAACTCGATGATCGACTCGCTCTGCGCCCGCGGGCACACGCCTTATCGCGAGATCGGCCATCGGGCCGTCGACTTCACCTTGGAGCGCGCCGGTATTCCGCACACCTCGGAGGAGGTGCAGATGCTGGTGTCGGAGATCGAAAAGCTGAAACCCTTTCCGGAGGTGCCGGCGGCGTTGGAGCGGCTTGGCGCGCGCTACCGCATGGCCATCCTGTCGAACGGTGACCGCGACATGCTGGAAGCGGCAAAACCGCATATCGGATTTCCGTTCGACGATACAATTTCGGTGCAGGAGGCCGGTGCCTTCAAGCCGCATGTCCGCACCTACGAGACGGCGGCGAGGATCCTCGAGCTCGACCGGTCATCGATTCTGTTCGTTGCCAACCACACTTTCGATGTGGTTGGCGCGAAGTCGTTCGGCATGCGCACCGCCTTCATCAACCGCCGCCATCGGCCGTTCGGCCAGACGCCGCACATGCCGGACATCGTGGTGGAGAATATGGGCGAGTTGGCAGAGCTGATCGCGTAACGGCGCCCTCGACGCGCCGTCAGTCCTCTTCCAGCCGGGCTTTCAGATGCGTGATCAGGGGCATCAGCCCGGCGAACAGGCCGATGAGGAAGCCGTAATAGCCCTCACGGTATCCCTTGCGCTGTACGTAGCATTTAAAGAAGCGGGTGAAGATACGGCGGAAATTGCTTCGAAAGGTGCCGATGTTGTTCGCTGCGCGCAGGCCCTGCGCCTGGATCGACGTATAGCGGTCGAAGCGCTGGATCATGTCGGAGATATCGCGGTCGTGGTAATGGATGATCCGGCACTCAAGTTGCTGCTTCTCGCCGGTGAGCGTGATCTTGGGATGAATCGCTTCATTCCCCCAACGTTTGGCGCCCGGGGTGTATAGGCGGGCCGCAGCGCTGACCCCGAAGGAGCCGCCCCAGCCGTAACGAACCAAGCGCTTGCCGACATAGTTGTCGAAAGGGATCAGAAAGTAGCCCGATGGCGCGCCGTCGATCTTCTGACGGACCTCCTCGGCCAATGCCGGCGGTACGCGCTCGTCCGCGTCGATATGCAGAATCCAATCGCCTGTGCAGGCATCGATTCCGGCATGTTGGCGGTCGGCTTCGATCGGCCAGGACCCCTCGTTAATTCGGTCGGTAAACCGCTCCGCGATCGCCTTCGACCCATCCGTGCACTTGTCTAAGACGACAACCAGCTCATCGGCAAACGCCAGGCTTTGCAGACAATCGGCGAGCTGCGCTTCCTCGTTATGGGCGACAACAAGTGCGGAGAGGCGCGGCGGGCTCACCTGCGATACTCTCGTCGGGCGCGTGTAGCCGATTGGGGATACTGCATCGCGCATTTTTGCGAGACCGAACTGAAAATTGCAAGGCACGTTTGAAGCGCTGGGTGCGCCCTTGCATTCGCTTCCGCCGAATGACAATTTCCAGCTCAACAGTTCGGGAACAAGAGCGCTGGCCGGTGGAAACGTCATGAGATTGTTCGGCAAACGACGTAACCAACTCGACCGGGTCGACAGCGCCGACGAACGGGTCGTTCAACTCTTAGATTTGCATGCAGCCGGCGCCGTGGTTGATGTCGGCGCAAATGTGGGCCAATACGCGCAACGGATGCGCGCCGCCGGTCTCACCTTGCCCATCGTATCGTTCGAACCGGGCGGCGAAGCGCATGGCGAATTGGTGCGTGCCGCGGCCGATGACCCGGCATGGACTGTCGCGCCCCGGATGGCGATCAGCGATGTCGAAGGCACTGCGACGCTCAACGTGAACAAACGAAGCGATATGAATTCGCTGAAGCCGATCGCTGACACGACCCGCACCGCGTTTCCAAAGGCCAAGGCGATGACGGAAGAAGAGGTCGCAACCCGGCGCCTGGACAATGTCATGGATGAGTTCGCGGACTTACGCGACCGGCCTTTGTTCCTCAAGGTCGATACCCAGGGGAACGAGTTGGAGGTCATTCGCGGCGCGGAAGGCGCGTTGGACCGCATCGTTGCGATCCAATTGGAAATGTCCCTGGTGCCCATGTATGAGGGGGAATCGGTCTATCTCGTGCTGTTGAACGAGCTCGACCGGCTGGGCTTCGATCTCCATTTAGTGCTGCCGGGCTATTTCAGCCGCGCACTGGGCCGGCAACTTCAGTTCGACGGTCTCTTCATCCGCAGATCCAAATAGAACGCAGCCGGCTGGCGCGGGACAGTTCGATAGGGGCCGCCGGCGCGCCTGCGGCACAATCGGCCTATTTCAGTTTCACCATGACGTAGGAGCCGGGTGCGTCCTCGATGACGTCCAAATTGCCGTCGCCGGGCGTCCGCGCCGCGACCTTGCCGCCGCCGTGGCGGCCGATCCACTTGTCCCATTCAGGCCACCAGGAACCGGGTTTCTCCGTTGCGCCGGCGAGCCAGGCATCCGGATCCTTTGGCTTTTTCGTGTTCAGCCAATGGGAGTATTTGCCGCTGTCGGCCGGGTTGACGACGCCGGCGATATGGCCCGAGGCCGCGAGACAGAATTTGGTCGACCCGCCATAGGCGTGGACGCCCGCATAGGTCGACTTCCAAGGCGCGATATGGTCCTCCCGCGTCGAGAGCAGGAATTTGGTCGTTTTCACTTTGCTGAGATCGATCGGTACGCCGTTCAGGGTGATGCCGCCGTGCTCGCCCAGATTGTTCTCGATATACATCCTGTCTATT